>NZ_DJHG01000083.1:43820-131490 GCF_002432955.1 Mesotoga sp. UBA5825
GAGTGGAGGCAGGACATCGGGTTTCTCGAAGAGAAACTGCTGAGTACTCACCCTAATGCATTCTTCAATACAGATGAGGGTACGTTCAGACAGCTTCTGCGAAGTCTGGAACGCGATCTGGAGAATCTGTCGTCCAGCGAGATCTACACAAGGCTTACAGAAATCGTCGCATCGATTGGAGACGGCCACACTGCGATCTATCCCGATAGCAGGCTTGCCGTGTATCCAATTTACACTTACTGGTTTACTGACGGGCTTTATATAGTCGCCACATCGGATAGTGAAAAGCACCTGCTGAACTGCAGAGTAGTTGAGATTGCAGGCCTGGAAGTCGAAGATGTCTTTGAACGGTTGAGAAAGGTTGTATCATTCGACAATGAATGGGGATTTCTCCAATCTCACTCTGACTATTTGAATAAAGAAGAGATTATGAAGGGCCTGGGAATGGTTGACATGGATGGAAATCTTCTTCTTAAGGTCGAAAAGGAAGGAGAGATAATTGAAGCCTCCGTAAAGCCTCAAAGAGAAGTATTTCATTGGTTACAGAAGAGAGCGGATGAGATAGACAGAACCTATCAAGGAAGGAAGTACTGGTATCAGTACTACCCTGATTCCAGGATCTTGCATTTTCATTATGCTTCATGTGGTTCGGAAAAAGGAAACCCGTTCATACTGTTTAATTGTAGAATGTTTCTATTCACCTGGACCAACCCAGTAAGCAAATTCGTTCTTGATCTCAGGGGAAATAGAGGAGGCAGCTCTGTCGTTCTGGCACCCTTTATTCTAAGAATGATGATAGATTGGAGATTGAACAGAACTGGAAAGCTCTTTGTTCTAATCGATCGCGGAACCTTCTCTTCGGCAGTTCTCAATGCCATTTCCATGAGAAAACGCACAAACGCGATCTTTGTGGGTGAACCGACCGGTGGCAGTCCGAGGCACTATGGTGAAGTAGAGAAATTTCAGCTGCCTAACTCGGGAATTTCCGTAAGTTGTTCAACCACTTATTGGAAGACTACATCCGATACATCGGAAGCTTTTATGCCGGACATATTGGCGGTGAGATCCTTCCAGGACTATTACGAAATGCGCGATCTAGCCTTTGAAGCCGTTATGACCTATGGATGGGAAGGGGAGGAATAGATGTTAACTCTGTTTAAGAACGTTGAAGTATTTGCTCCAGAACCTCTCGGAAGGAAAGACATTCTGATTTCTGGAGAGAGGATTGTCGAAATCGATGAAGGGATCGACGAATCGGCCGTTCGGTCGCTCAGGGGAGATGTATTCGACCTAGGTGAGGCGTATGCGATTCCCGGATTTGTTGACGGGCACGTGCATCTAATCGGGGGAGGCGGAGAAGGAGGCTTTTCAACAAGAACTCCTGAAGGTTCTTCGCATCAATTCGCCGAAGTCGGTACCACGACAGTTGTTGGAATGTTGGGCACCGATGGTGTTACCAGAGATCACGCTTCTTTGCTTGCAAAGGTTAGGGACTTCCGAAACTCGGGGATAGATTCTTACATGCTGACAGGCTCTTACAGATACCCTTTGAAGACGCTTACGGGGGATGTCATGAGGGATATTGTATTCATTCCCGAGATAATCGGCGTGGGCGAGGTTGCCGTCTCGGATCATAGAAGCAGTAACCTTAGTTCCACAGAGCTTCAGAGATTTGCTATGGACGCGCGTGTGGCCGGAATGCTTTCCGGCAAGGCTGGAGTGACCGTGCTGCATCTTGGAGATGGACAGGAGAAGCTTAAACCTCTTTATGAAGCAGTTGCCGACGGTACTCTCAATCCACGACAGATTATCCCTACACACATCTGTCGATCGGAGGAACTCCTAAGTCAGGGCATCGACTGGGTGAGCAACAAGGGCGGATATATTGACATCACTGCGGATGAACAAAGCACACACCTGGTTCTGAAAGACATCTACAGCAAGAAGATCAGATTCGACAGGATCTGTGTCTCTTCTGACGGCCTCGGTTCTCTTCCCAGATTCGATGATGAAAAGAACCTGGTCGGGATAAGGCCGGCACCGGTCGATACTCTTCTTAAAACCTTCACAAGATTGGTCAAAGGCAGAGGTCTTCCGATACATGAAGCTCTGAAGCCTTTTACGGCAAACCCGGCTGCGTTCTATCATCTGCAGAGAAACGGAATTGGGCTGCTCAAGAGGGGAGGCTCTGCAAACATCTTATTCATTGATCGGGATTTCCAGATAGTCGAAGTGATTTCCAGTGGAAGATCAATTTTGGAAAAAAGGCGATGATCGGTGTGAAACTATGTGCAGTTTATTACAGTAGATCTGGTTCGACAAAGGAAATTGCGGAAAGCTTTTCCGATTCTATTGGTGCAGAACTCTTCAAACTTGAAGACAAAAAGCCCTTGAAATCGATATCCGGTCTCTATGCGCTGCTTGGCCTCGGAAGTCCGTTGAAGGAACCGCTTCCAGATATCGGCAGTTTCGAATTCCTGGTGCTGTTGACTCCAATTTACGCCTGGCATCCTTCGCCTCAGATGAATACTTTCGTGAACAATGCCGATCTGAAAGGCAAGAGCGTGTTTCTAGTAGGTGTAGGAGCAGGTGAGACAAATGAGAAAGCTCTAAAGAGATTCTCCGCAAAAGCCGAAAAGGCCGGCGCGAAAGTAGTCGGGACGAAAAACTTCAAAGGATTGCAGATTAAACAGGATTTGAAGGAGGTCAAATCGAATCTTATAGAAAGCGGGAAACAATTAGCCGGAATCATCGAAAGACTTGTCCAATAGACCTAAATAGACCTAGTAGAGATGTTCGAAGAGGATCTTTAGTCCAATCGAGATTAGCACAATTCCTCCGGTTGCTTCCATCAACTTGCCGAATTTCTGACCCAGTCTCTGTCCGCCCGTTACACCTAGAGCGGAGAGCGTTGCAGTTATCAATCCCGTCATCATAGCAGTGAGGATGATTGGTTTTCCAAGGAATGCGTATGCACTCCCTACAGCCAGTGCATCTATAGAGGTAGCTATCGAAAGTAAGATGAGCGTAAGGCCTCTGGTTCGATCCTTGCATGAGACTTCTTCTTTCCTGTCAAGAGATTCGAGCAGCATCTTTCCGCCGATACTTCCAAGAAGAATGAAGGCAATCCAGTGATCGAAATCCATTATATAGTCTCGAAAGCTTGCTGCGAGGAAGTATCCGATGATCGGCATTCCAAACTGGAACAGTCCAAAATGAAATGCTACCCTGAAAACATGTCTGCGGGTTACATCCTCCAGAGAGATTCCAGCACATATTGAAACGGCAAATGCGTCCAGTGCTAGACCGGTTGCGACGAGCAGGTTCTCCATCTGAAGCTCCTGGTGTGAGATACCTAGATGGTAACACACCGAGAGACGAGAAGTCTTCAGAAAGAAGCAAAAGCATACTCACTACTGCTTTCAATCATGCGGAAACCGGTTTTCCTCTCGGCGTTTCATTCACTTCACCGGTCTTTCAGCAGAGGTCCTCTGGAGACAGAGAACGTGTGCTCTCCACCACCAGATTGTCTGACGATTCTCAAGAACCACTCTGCTCCTTCTGCGAAATTTGATAGCTTATATTCTGTGAACCGCTATAACTGACTCAATAAGCGTACCGGTATGGGTAGCGGCAGACCGGGTGGAGCCGGCAGCGGGGAAATTCTGGACGAGAGTCACCCGCGTCACGTCCGAAGCCTGCATCGTTTTGATCGCTTATGCTACGTAAAGTTCGTACAATCCTTCTCCGGAGGACGATACTCTGCCTTGAACCTGCTGTTGTTATAGAGCATCTTGATAAAGACGCCCCTTTGCTCGAAAAGCGTGGTTGGTCATGACAAGGAAGAATCGAGACTCTCAATCAAGTACAGGGTGTTATTCGCCACCGAGAGTGTGGCCGCCACCTTTGAGCGGCCTCCGAAGTCAACCAGCCAGTTCAATCATCCTAGTTGTTCAGAGGTTGATGGCTTTTGGCCTTCGGGTAGAACGATTTTTGTGATCTTCGTGTGAGTAATTGCTCCGTCACTGAAAGATCCTGGAATTCTTTAGAGGGCTTCCCGTGAGATTCGAGAAATACTGTTTGAAACATCATCTGTGAGAAAACCAGTAGAAATACTCCTCCATCATCTGCTAAGCAGGTCCTTCTCAGTTTTCCAGAAATCATTTTCAGAACTGTGAACTGAAAATCCATTTATCTGTCCTTCCATAGTTCTGAAAAGTGAATCTGTTTCACGATCCCGCTGAGCAGAATCCCAGGCTAACTCACCCGGAAGCAGGAATTTCAGTTCCGTTGATGCCTGTGAAAAGAAGTCTTGTTCTTCCCCGGATTTTTCGACGTATTCCCAGTGAATTCTGTACAGTGAAGCAAGGGCAGAAGGGGGAGCAAATTCTACTCTCGATATTCTAGCGTTTCCACTGCCGTCAATTACTATAGTGTCTTCTCTTTCATACTCCATGGAAATTGCGCTGCAAGCCACAAGGAGTAAAAACAGAACAATAAGAAATTGCTTCATATCGAACCCTCCCAGTCCATTGTCGAGGGAGTGGCTTTGATTGAGGCGGCAAGGGTAATTGGTTCGATAGGAAACTGGCAGTGAGAAGTCGACTCCCCTACGCTTTCATTATATGCTTTTGGAGTCCCAACACAATACGACCGATATGACAATCCGACTGGAACGGACCCTATGTAATCTGTTCGCTGCATTGGAGTTATCGCAGGACTATTACTTCAATCTTATAGGCCGATAGCTCATATTGCCAAGGAGCGAGAAGCCTCATCCGTATTATGGATCGCCAAATGACCGGGGTGTTATCATTGAAGAAGGGAGTACAATGTGGTTCGTAGGGGTGCAAGGATGGAGCTTGTCTATGGTAAAAGAAACCCGGCAAAAGTGAGGAGCACTAAGACGATGCTTGATGGACTGGATCTCCAGATAAAAGACCTGTGTTCACTCGATCATCTTCCGACTGTTGAGGAGTCCGGAATTAGTCCTCTCGAAAATGCCAAAACAAAGGCGGAGGCTTACTATCGCTTAATTGGCAAACCCATCTTTGCTTGCGACTCCTGACTTTACATCGAAGGCCTAGATTTTGAACTTCAGCCGGGAGTGAAGATCAGAAGGCTGGGTGACAAGGTTATGAATGACGACGAAATGATCGACTACTACAGTAGGCTTGTAGCCGGACTCGGAGGGCGGACAGTGGCTCATTATAGAAACGCCATCTTTCTTGTCTTGAGCGACGATCGAAAACGCTGGCTGATGGATGACACGATAGAAGAGACGTTTTATCTTGTGAGCAAGCCGCATTCGATAAGAGTTGAAGGGGTCCCTATGAATTCGCTCTCTGTTGATGTTCAGTCGGGTAAGTACTTTGTTGACCTTACCGACGAAGAAAGGGCCAGTGCTTATAGCTGTCGTAATGGCTTCAGGAATTTCTTCAGCGAAGCAATCCGTTAATATGTTAATATGTTGATGTGCATTCTATAAGAGCAATATCGTATCCCGCAGCTCATGAAATGCTATTAAGCAGCAAGGCAATAAAGGGAGGACAAAATGGCTTACAAGACAATTAATGGAACTCGACTTTACTACGAGATTAGAGGCAATGAAGGAGGAAGCGAGACGGTCGCCTTTTTCAATGGAGTCATGGCTTCGACGAACAGCTGGTCGCTGCAAACAGGTGTCTTTGAGAGATTCGGGTACAAGATTCTCCTTCACGATTTCAAGGGCCAGCTTCTTTCGGAAAAACCGGCTGGGCCTTACACGTTCAGAGAGCATGCTGAAGAGGCTTTGCTTCTAATGAAGGAACTGGATATTGACAAAGTGCACATAATCGGTACTTCTTACGGAGGCGAAGTAGCTCTAAGATTTGCCATTGATTTTCCTGAGATGGTTAAGTCAATTTCAATCATTGATTCGGTGAGTGAGCTCGACGAGGTTCTAAAGCTTTTTATCCGCAATTGGAAAGAAGCAGCTGGCAAAGGTGACCCTGTGAAATTCTTCTGGAATATGGTGCCGACAATCTACAGCAATTCCTTCATCAAGAGCAATATCAAGATGCTTGAAGAGCGAGCGGATGCATTGAAAAGGGTATCAGAGGACTACTTCGAGGGCCAGATAACTCTATATGATACGTTCTTGAGCGACGTGTACATGAGCGATTCGCTTGGAAGAATCAGCTGCCCAACGCTTCTAGTCTGTGGCGAAGAAGATATTCTGAAGCCCAGGAGGTTTTCGAAAATCATGGCGGACAGGATCCAGAGATCGGAATTCGCTGTTATTCCTGATTGTGGTCACGTGACAATATTTGAAAAGCCAGACGTACTGAACAGCCTGCTTCTAGGCTTCATTATGAAGAACTCAGATCTTGAAGCTTAATTAGTTTTATGACCGTTATCAGTCAAGAGCTTCTTCTTTGGAATAGCTTGAAAAGCTCCATCACTACCAACAGAGGCGCTGCACATGCCAGCAAAATCAGCCACTGGGAGATCGAAACAGGAGAAACACCGAGCAAGTTCTGGAATAAGGAAGTGTTCATTGCAATCAGGTGGAGGCCGTGTGCTGCAATAACTCCAAAAACCAGAATGTAGTTTCTCCTAAGGGGTACTCTGAAGGCCGACTCTGTTTCTGATCTGCAATTGAAAACATGAACATTTTGCATAAGGACAAACAGAAGAAGAAGTAGATTTCTTGCGGAGTCCTCTTCCATTCCGGAACCCAGAAACACCATCCAGGCAACAAAGGCAACAAGCCCCATTGAGAACCCTGACAAGAGTGTCTCTCCAATCATCAATCTGTCGAAGATCCCCTGGTCTGTTCTTCTTGGGGGATTCTTCATCACCCCGGGTTCGCCTTTCTCGAAGGCAAGGGCAACGTCTTGTATTCCATTCGTGACAAGGTTTAGCCAGAGAATCTGAACCGCAACTAAAGGGAGAGGAACATTGAAGATCACCGCGAGAACAAATAGCAGAAGTTCAGCGGCGCCAGTCGATATCAATAAGTAGATCACTTTGCGAACGTTTGCAAACGCGAACCTACCCTCCTCTATTCCCGATACTATCGAAGCAAAATTATCATCTGTGATGATTATCGAACCGGTATCTTTGGCAACATCTGTACCCGAGCCCATTGCTACACCTATGTTTGCCCTTTGCAGTGCAGGAGCGTCATTCACACCATCACCCGTAACTGCTACGAAGTGGCCTTCTCTCTTCAGTGCTTCAACGATATGAAGCTTCTGGACTGGAGAAACTCTTGCAAAGACATTAGAAGAAAGGCATAGGTTGGCAAATTCTTTGCTTTCGTGGTCGCCAGCGCTCTCGAGGTCTTTGCCCGTAACTACTTTGTCGTTCTTTCCTATGATTTCGAGTTCTTCTGCAATTGCTTTGGCCGTAGACGGGTGATCTCCAGTTATCATAATGACTTTGACTCCAGCATCCTGGCTTTCTCTGACCGCACCTTTGACTTCCGGCCTCAGCGGATCTATGAATCCGACTAGTCCGATGAACACAAGGTCGTTAATCTCATCAATCTCAATATCATCACGGTCTACTTCACCTGAAGCGAAGGCGAGCACTCTGTAGCCGCCTTCAGCCAACGAAAGCGCTTTAGCCTCAATTTCTTTGCTGTCGAGCTCATTGGTGCTACCGTCATCATTCAACACAGTTTTGCATCTCGAAAGGATCGTCTCGACCGCTCCCTTCATAGCACATATCTTTTTTCCCTGGAATTCATAAATGGCTGCAGAGTATCTCTTCTCCGATTCGTATGGAACTTCTCTCAATACCCGAGTCTCTTCACGAAGCGACTTCGGTGAAAGACCCGATTTGTAGGCCATTGAGAGAAGAGCAACGTCCATTGCGTCACCACTTTGATGCCACTGGTCGTTCTCCTTTTCGAGAACACCTTCATTGGCTATAACGGAAATCTTTATTAGTTCTTTCAGAGCTTCGGGAATCTCATGTTCGATTCCTTGAAACTCTCCTTTGTCGTTATATCCTTCACCACTTATTTCATAGTCCTTTCCAGAAGCTAGTCTTACAATTCTTGCAGTCTGCTGGTTAACTGTAAGTGTTCCGGTTTTGTCACTGGCGATGACGGTGCAACTGCCGAGACTCTCAACTGCTTCGAGCTTTCTGACAATAACGTTCCTTTTTGCCATCCTGCTCGTTGCGACTGAAAGCGCAACAGTTAGAGCAACGGGAAGCCCCTCGGGGATGGCGGAAACAGAGAGCGCCACGGCGAGAAAGAATACGTCGGAAAGAGGGTATCCTTGCAAGAGTCTGAGCAGAGCGAAACCGGCCGCTGCTATCAGCACAATATATGCAATCTTGCGCGTGAATTCCTCCATCCTAATCACGAGAGGAGCCTTCCCTTGCTCGGATCCAGTTACGACTTCTGCAATCTTTCCAATTTCGGTGCTGTTGCCTGTTGCGACTACGACTCCCTTTGCTCTACCCGTTATCACTGTTGAACCGGCAAATGCCAGGTTCTTTCGATCGCCTATCTCAAGATCTTCGTCGAGTTGATCCGTGTTCTTCTCAACGGTAGTAGATTCGCCTGTTAGAAACGACTCGTCGACAGAAAGATTGTTGGTTTCTATTAACCTGATATCAGCGGATAACCTATCACCCGACTCGGCTAGAACAATGTCTCCAGGCACCAGTTCATTTGAGTTTACCGTTCTGGTCTCCCCATTGCGTATTACTCTTGATTCCACTTTCATGATTTTCAATAGAGCCTCGGCGCTCTTCTCGGCCTTGAATTCTTGAGTTGTTCCGATAATTGCGTTCAGGACAACTACGGCAAGGATAAAGATTGCATCATCGGGTTCACCAATTATCACGGAAATGAATCCAGCAATCAGGAGTATGTAGATCAAAGGGTCCTTGAACTGCGAGAGAATTATCTGGAGGATAGTGACGGGTTTTTTCTTTGGGAGTTCATTTGGACCGAATCTGTTTAACCTCTCTTTGACTTCTTCTGATGAGATTCCCTCCTTCGAGCTATCCAGATTCTGGAGGGTTTCCTCTACCGAAAGCTTATACCACTTTGTGTTTTCAATACTCTTCTGCATTGTTCCCCCCTGCATCAACAGGAATTCGAATTTCCTGGTTTTGAGAAGGCCCTCAATGAACTGACCTCAATTGCTCTGGGTAATGAAATGCTTCACCCAAGGTCTGCAATATCTAGAAGTATCCTTGAATCCAAATTTCCTGTAGAACTCGACAGTCGAATTCATGAATGATCTTTCAATGCCAAATGATTTCATTCTTCTAATGCCTTCCAAAAGTAGTTGAGTTGCAAAACCGAGATTTCTGTAGGCAATGTGTGCCGACCGGTTCAAAGTTTCCATATCGGTTTTCCAGATCGAGCCAAATCGTACAAAAGGAGGCATGCTCGCCATCGGGACCTACAACAAAAAGGTCTAGCTCTCTCCCGTAATCAGGAGCTTTCCGAATCTCTCTGAAAGCGTCTGCTGGAGGCCAATGTGAAGGTGGACAAAAACCATGAAAGGCCATCGCCTTTGCTCTTGATCTCTTGATCGAATCGTCTTCTTCAGCAACACTGAGTACTTTGTATCCTACCGGGAAGGAAGGAGTCTCTACATCATCGTGAATCTCATAGACAAGATAGGGATTAGGTGTCTCCAGTCTGATGTAGACTCTCTCCTCTACCACCGATTCAAGATCTTTGACATAGAGTTTCACGAACCCATATCCATTTGCCCAGTCTGCAAGGTTCTCTTCAATGTAATCGATAATCTCAGGACAAAGAAACCCGTAATTCGGATGGACTTGTATCCAGGCTTCTCCGGGCTCTTCGTTTTCGGAATGTGCTACTGCAACTACTTCTCCATCGCCGGTTTCCCAGATTCCAATTCCGTTTTGCCAGAGAGGAGGTTCGTCTCTGTGGTCCACATGTGGTCTCATCGGAACGCCGAAATAACTCGGTGAATAGTACTTATGGAGAGGTATGATGTGAAATCTACAGATATTCCACCTGTCGATGGTCCAGTTGAAAGGTCCTCCATAGAGTGGGAAAGTCTCTATTATCAGGTCTCTTATCCTCATGTAGTCAATTTCTGGCACATAGCCTCCTCATGGTGACATCTTTCTTCAAAGAGATCCCTCCCTGAACATAGCATGAGACTTTCTGCACCGAATAATCGTTAATTATACCATAGCAGCAAATCCAACAACGTCCCCAAGTCTCTCGCTACAGTACAACCAAAAGAAAGGGCCGGAATTTACCCGGCCACTTTTCATCAGTCTCGAGCTGTTTAGCTTATCTGAGGAGCTCAGTACTGAATCGCTCTAGGAAGCTTCTTGGCCTGCTCAATCCAATTCAGAATCTGTTTCTTGGATGGTAATTTGCGCACGAGTCTCTTTGCTGCATTTACTTCCACTACCTTTTCATAAAGGTTATCACCGTTTCTCTTAGAGAGTTCTGGCACTGTGTCGACTCCAGCTGCTTCAAGTAGTTCAGAGTATTCTCCCCCGATTCCCTTGATTCTCATCAAGTCTGCGTGATTCACCCAGGTAAGGATGGTCTCTTCAAGAATATCGGTTTTCTTAGCAAGTTCGGCTCGTGCCTTCTTTGTTTCGCAGGTCTTCAGAAGCGCTTCGATTGAGTTTACACCCGCATCCTTGAGCTTCTTTTCAAACACGGGTCCAATCCCTTCTACAATTGTGAGTTTCGCCATTGATCTTCCTCCCTTCTATATAGTGGTTTTGATTTCAAACTATCCCGCAACTGCTCTGTTACAACTACATGATTCACTTGGCCATTTCTTGAGCAAGTCCCCAACGGAGGAACTCTCGCAATCAACAACTTGCCCCTCTTTGCTCTTGTCAAGCAAATAGGATGACATCCTCTAAACATCTCCGCCGCTGCCCTATTTACAAAGCAATCACTTGTTGGCTCGGAATCAGCATTTTCATCTTTTTACTCCTTGTCAAGGACCACCAGAAGCAACTATGCCAGTTGCCGAAGAATGTCTGAAACACGATTGGGCTATAGTTTTGTCGGCTCCCAAGATTCTTCTTCATTTCATTTTCCACATAGTCCTGTTTAGGCATCTCAGACTCTTTGGTCTTGTGAACGGCTGAGATGGATATACGGACATTCTCTGGAGTATCTTCCCGATGCTTCTTCAACCCTTTGCTGAGAGATTCAAAACCTTGCTCAGTCGAGCAGTAGAGCAAAAGCCCCTTTAAAAGCGTAGGGACACAGGTTAAGTGAGTTCTCTGACCTTCTCCGGAGTTGTATTAACGGATCGGGCTAGTTCCGAAGCGTCATCTTCTTCACAAAGCTGCTTCAGCTCGAGATCAAATAGCCTCACAAATGGCCTCCTTTGAAATTAGGTAACACCAATGTTATTATACTTCCTTGTTATAAAAAGAAAGGTACTTGGAGAGAGTCGACACTCGAGGAAATCAATACTCCTGGATTCAGTCCTTCCGAAACCTACTAATACGGACTTTAAGACTAGCAGATTCTATTATTCAGTATGTTGGCTGTGAATCATTGGAGTTCAAAACTCTTCCGAGAGCTGAATTACGAGCGCACCGAATTCTTCGATACTAGGAGCTCAAAGTGAAAAGGAAAGTGAATCTGATTTCTCAATTATCGTTGTTCTGTATCTCTCTTTCTGGAATAGCCTTTCAACTGTTATTGTCCAGGAATCTTTCGGGAGCACTGATGCAATTGAGCTACTACACTTTGCAGACGAATCTGATAGTCGCAATAGTCGCCCTCTTGAATGCAGTATTCTCCATAAGGACAGCAAAATCACAAATAACAGCCGGATTACTGCGCATTATCACGGGTGGTTCGGTGTTGTGGATAACAGTGACTATGACTATTTACCATCTCCTTCTTTCGGACCGCTATAGGCCCTGAGGACAGGCTCTGTTCGCTAACAACCTTTTGCACTACGTTACACCGCTTCTCGCGATAATCTTCTGGCTAATCTTTGAAGAAGGGAAATCATATAGGTTTTTCTATCCCTTGCTCTGGGCAGTATATCCTCTTTCCTACGCGGTTGTTTCGGTGATTCGAGGAGCCATAACAGGTTTTTTCCCTTACTGGTTTCTAGACCCCGCTGCGACCTATCCAAACGGAATTGGTTCATATCTAAATCTCTTCATCTTCACTCTTGTTGTCGGTCTGATTTTCATTGCGACCAAGTATCTAATGGTCTTCTTGAACTATCTACATCTTTCTGGCGGTCGCTTTGCAAATCTATTCAAGAATAATAACCGGATTTGATTAGAAAACTGACCTAGAAGTCAGTTTGTATTGATTCATATCTCTTGTCCTTATGTAAGTTAAGAAAAGGAGGGCTAGGCCCTCCTTAAGAGAATTAACAACTCGCTGTTAGCGTGTTCCCAAACCTTTGCGGTATCCTCTTCCTTCGCCGAAAGACTTCCCCGCTTCGCAACTACCATTTCTCAAGCGTTTCTGAAGCATCTCTCCGTCATTAGGACATGACTCTCCTACGTTGGCTTCAGTTCTTTCAGCAAAACGCGGGCACTCTTCGGAAGCAAGTCTAGCGCCCTTGTTTCCTCTGAGTTGCTGACCAACAGCATAGGTTAGAGTTGCCGCCAGGAAAAGTACAAGTACGATTATGACTACTTTCTTCATCCCTATGCACCTCCTTCATTCAAGCAGTACACAAGATATTACTATCCATTCCTTAGAGTTTCCTTAGATTCTCAACTTGGACGGAGCGAATAGCATCACCTAATCAGCAAACAGATCGTGGAGTTCCACGTAGATTTAATTATGCTGTTCATTGAATAATCGAGATTCGATATCACTGCTTTGACCGAATCCCTTCAAGAACAAAGAGGAAATACGAATTGAACCAAGTGATCTCTCCTTTCTTCCCTAGAGTAGTTGAGCATCTCTAGTTCCAAAACGTATGCTAGAACTCCCTCAATGCATTAGCATCTGCATTCCAAAGCTTTGTAGGTGATTGCATTTTCCAATTGTCGCTTTGCTAGAAGAGTTTTCGTAATAAACACTAGGGAGAATTTGAAAGGATTTTCGCTCGTTAACATTATGTTCTGCTTGAAACCCGTGAATCAATGTTCTGACATTCTGTGTTCTTGGGGACTTCTTGGAGCTCCTAGTAACCGCTTGGTCTTTCCTGCACTATCATTCTATGACTTCCCTAACGGTATTGTTCATCTCGTGAAGAATGAGAACCTCCAAGTAACCTTCTATAACATCCCTCCTTTATTGAAGGGTGACCTAAAACTACCCGCTAGCAAAGCCCCTTGAAAATCGTGACGCATTTATCTTTCGGTTCCACCGCTCAACAAAAACCTTGAAATAGAGTTTTGTCGATTTCATGCCGATTATTTCGTAGATCTGTTCAGTTTGAAAGCGGAAAAGAAGAGGGCCCTGATGAGCCCTCTCTACAAGATTCAGTAGTAAATCAATTCAAGAAGCAGGTAGAAGGTATTTATGCTTTCATGGTATCCATCTATCTCCCAGTAATACAGATCGTAGCTGCCATCGTCATATACTTCGAATTGGCAGTACACTTCTGCTGGAATCCCTCCAAGGTCGAAGGTTCCATAGAACTCTACAATATCGAGATCATCTGTTGATAGAAAGTAGTCCCAGTATGGATCGTAGAAGAAACTGTCAAAGGCTTCCCCTAGCGTCATCCAGTTGTAGTACACGTCGAAATATGAGTTCTTGACGTCCGTGATTTTCGATGCAAAGATTGAGTTCAACAACGTATTAATCAACGTATCGTCCTGAGTAACATCGTCAACTCCGAGGTAAGCGATCTCGAAGGTCCGTTCATCGACGTTTACTATGAACTGGAAGAGAGCTTCAACAAGCTCGTCGTTGCTGTAGAAGAAGCCCGAGAACTCTACAACGTCTAGATTGTCGGAAGTAAGGAAGTAATCCCAGTAACTATCGGCGAAAAAGCTGCTGAAAGACTCTCCTATTACCCTGTCGGGGAATTCGTAGAAGAAACCGTCTCTTACTATGGAGATTGCTACAGCAGCCCTATCGGGAAGAAAGATCCTCTCCAAAAAAGCGTACTGGCCGCTATTATCCTGAGGAACTCCATTGATCTCCCAATAGCTCAATGTGAAGGTAGAGTCCTCTTCTACAACCGAGAATCGCATCAGAACCGTTGAACTTCCCCTATATTCATCCGCGAAGCTGCCGTTGAACTCAACAATGTTTTGCGTTCCTTCCTTCAAATGCTTCCATCTTGACATCTCGAAGAATGAGTCAAAGGCTTCGCCTATGGGCACATCGGGGAAATTATTGAAAGTTCCGTCAGTTACAATACTGATGAACTTCGCACTGTCTTGTGGCAATAACCGCTGGGAGAAAGCGGAGCTGGCGATAAGGACTATCAAAATCAGCAAAACAGAAAATTTCTTCATAAACCAACCTCCTTTGTCCTATACCTTGATTAGTAATTGATCTTGAATCTTTGAATCCTATTTCCTAATTGCTCCAGTACAAACACATTGTCTTTACCGTCGACACATATATTGAAAGGCTTCGTAAATAAACCACTTGTAGTTCCTACACCTCCCCACTCAAAGAGGAAGTTCCCGTCCGGATCAAGAACTAGTATCATACTTGTCATTTTGTTTATAAAGAACAGATTTCCAAAACGATCTACCACAGACTCTCCAGGCTGGCCCCAGTTGCCTTCATAGGTTGAGGCCCAGTTCGAAATGTAGTTCCCTTGGGAATCAAACTTCTGGATTCTTCTCATTATGTCGTCCGATACGTAGATGTTTCCATTGCTGTCAACGCTCAACCCCGATATTGAGGCGAGATTGCCGGGGTTCATTGCCTCGAACATGTTTACCTTTGCGCCTACTGTCAGCAGAAGAGTTCCTTCCCCGTCGAAAACCTGAACTCTTTGATTGAAAGCATCGCCTACATATATTGTGTCTGCGCCATCGATTGCAATATACATAGGTCCGTCAAACTGACCGGGTTCTGCACCTTTACTTCCCCAAGACTTCACAAACTTGTTCTCGTTATCGAACTTCTGAACTCTGCCATTCTGGGAATCAGCGACGTATATACTGCCTTTTGAATCTACGACAACATCATGCGGGAAAAGGAATTCACCTCGCTCGCTGCCAAACCTTCCGAAGGACATTTGGTGCTTTCCGGTGCTGTCGAAAACCTGAATTCTATGATTAAGTGTGTCGGCTACGTAAATGAAATCTTTCCCGTCTGAGGCAAGCCCCTGAGGGTCACTGAACTGTCCGTCCTTGTTCCCTTGAGACCCCCATGACTTTTCGAAAGTCACGGACAAACCTAGCAACGAAATAGAAGAAATAATTAGAATTGTAAGAATGGCAAACCACTTCAAAAAATCCACCCCTTTTGGCATCTCATTTTGCCTGTCTGATCTTATCATCCCTGATGCTCAAAACAGAACGATTTCATACACTCGTATCGGGTGATTCCGGGTCTTCGGCCGCAAATGAAAATGAAGGAACGAGGAAGGCGCAAAACCAAGTATAAACGTGATGTGATGCTTCTACCAACAATCATTGTCCTTGTTTGAGGTTACCGGGCGTTGCCACATAAAGCTACGTGTTCTAAACTATAGATGAGATGTCGCTGATTATTTCTCATAATCGATGGTGATTCAATTTAGCAAGTACATACCCTAACATAGAATGAACACCAAAAACCAAATTAAATTGGAGGTGCCTCAATTGGCAAAGATGATTAAGAAGAATTACCTACTTGCTCCCGGACCGACACCGGTTCCTATCGATGTACTACTTGAAGGTGCTAGGGATACTATTCATCACAGAACTCCACAGTTCAAAAAAATCTTTGAAGATGCGGTAAGCGGCACTAAGAATGTCTTCAAGACGGAGAATGATCTATTCATTCTAGCTTCTTCAGGAACAGGTGCCATGGAAATGGCCGTCACGAATATTGTAAATCCCGGCGAGAAAGTTATAGTTTGCAGTGTTGGAAAGTTTGGCGAAAGATGGCTTGAGCTAGCAAAGACTTTTGGTGCAGATGTTGTCTTGTTGGAGAGGGAGTATGGAGATTTCTACACTCCGGAAATGGTTGAAGAATCCCTCAATGCCAACCCGGATGCGGTTGCAGTTCTGACAACTCTTAGTGAGACATCCACAGGCACTGTAATGGATATCGAAGGTATCAGCAAAGTTGTGAAGAAGGCCGGCAAGCTGATTGCGGTTGATGGTATAAGCGGTCTTGTTGCAGAGCCCTTGCTAACGGATGAGTGGGGACTGGATATCGTTGTCTCCGGTTCCCAGAAGGGTTTCATGCTGCCTCCTGGACTGGCCTTCATATCATTCAGCAAAGAAGCCGTTGAAAAGGCTAAGAACACGAAATCCACAAGCTACTATTTTAATCTGAAGAAATATCTCAAAGACCCTCTTCCATGGACGCCCGCAGTTAATTTGATCTATCAGCAGAGCCTTGCAGTAAAAATGCTCCTTGACGAAGGCATGGAGAATGTGTGGGCACGACACGAACTGATGGGAAAGGCAACAAGAGAAGCCATAAAAGCAATGGGGCTGGAGCTTTTTTCCAAGAGACCGGGAAACGTCCTCACTTCTGTCAAAGTACCTGAAGGAGTCGACGGCGGCAAAATCGTCTCTATTATGAGAGACGAATATGGCGTAACAATCGCAGGAGGACAGGGCACGATGAAAGGTAACATCTTCAGAATTGCACACCTCGGCTACATGTCCGACTATGACGTAGTAATTGCCCTAACGGCTCTTGAGAAAGTCTTGCGAAGACTCGGCTTCAATGTCGAGTACGGGACCGGAGCGAAAGTCGCTATGGAAGTATTCGAAAAGGAGGGTGCGTGATGCTCAGACTGCATGCTAACGATCCTCTGGACAAAACCGCTATGAAGATACTCGAAGAAAGCAATCTCTTCCAGATATCTGCAGAGCATCTCGATAGAGATCATTTGCTTGAGATAATGCCTGAGGTTGAAGTGCTCGTTGTCAGGAGTGCGACGAAAGTCACATCAGAGATAATCGAGGCAGGGAAGAAACTCAAGCTAATCGCAAGAGCCGGAGTTGGGTTGGACAATGTAGATGTCGAGGCGGCAAAGAAACACAATATCCTTGTTAGAAATACGCCTGGCGCGAACGCGATATCGGTGGCTGAGCTGACTTTCGGATTGCTTCTTGGACTGGTCAGACATATTCCAAGAGGTACTTACGGAATTAAGGAAGGAAAGTGGGAGAAGAAGGAGCTCAAGGGTACCGAGATCTTTGGCAAGACTATAGGATTGATCGGGTTTGGAGCAATAGGCAGGGAAGTAGCAAAGAGAGCATTGGCATTTGGAATGAACGTCTGTGCGTACGATCCTTTTGTTAAGGAAACCGATTTGGAAGTCGATCTGATGGACACCGTTGACTCACTTATTGAGAGATCGGATATAATATCGCTCCACATACCCCTCACTCCCGAAACGAAACACATAATTGGCGAAAAAGAGATCTCCCTGATGAAGGACGGCGTTATTATTATCAATGCAAGCCGAGGCGGGACCATAGATGAACAGGCACTCTACAACGGATTGGTTTCAGGTAAGGTTTCTGGAGCAGCCCTTGATGTTTTTGAGGTAGAGCCGCCGTCCGACGAGTTGAGAAGGAAACTTATCGGACTGGGGAACGTAATCTGCGTTCCTCATGTAGGAGCAAGTACATCGGAGGGTCAGAAGAGAGTTGGCCTGGAGATGGCCAAGATAATCGTAGAAGAATGCAAGATCATGATATAATGCACATGATTTTTCTGGTGGAGGTGTGAGTGTGAAAGTATACGTAGACAAAGATACTTGTATTGGATGTGGCGTGTGCGAAGGAATATGTCCCGAAGTCTTCAGAATGAATGATGATGGAAAGGCAGAGGTGATTGTTCCGGAGACAGAAGCGGCTTGTGCTCAGGATGCCGCTGATTCTTGTCCAGTTCAGTCAATAAAAGTAGAATAGTTTCCAATTCTTAACAATCACATGTAGGGGCAGACAAATGGTCTGCCCCTTTCTATAGTGGAACACAAAATTTGTCTATTTTTTCTGCGTGTTAAGTCTGGTATAGTAGTAATTGCTTCGGAGCTACATATTATTCGTTATTTCCTATTATGCGGTTCGCTTCAGGGTTACAGCTATCATCCGTGGAGGTCGTTGTGTCTAATTCTATAATAAGCACTCTTAAGAAGAAGGTCTCAAAGAAAACGTGGGACAACTGGTTCTCCACATTTGAATTGAAAGAAGTCGAAGATGAGAAAGTGGTTTTCTCTGTTGCCAATCTATTCATAAAGGATTGGCTCCAGACAAAATACGGAGGAGTCATTTCCGATTCAATATCAAGTATCCTTGGAAAGAAAATGCCTTTCGAAATAATCTACAAAAGCAAAGAGACCCCCTCGGAGGAGCAAAGCGATTCAAGAGTTTCCGGTTCTCTGTTGAAAAGAAAGCCGCTGATGATTTCCAACCTAAACCCGGAATACACATTCAGCAATTTCGTTGTCGGGAGCGAGAATAAGGCGCTCTACCAAGTTGCGCTTGATGTTGCCCAGAATCCGGGCAAATATAATCCCTTCTTCGTATACGGAGATGTTGGGCTGGGTAAGACACATCTCCTGCAGGCAATCGCTCAAGAGACGATGAACAGTTTTCCCGACAAGAAGGTGCTATACATAACAAGCGAGCAGTTTATGAACGACATGATCCAGTCTATTAAAGAAAACAACATTCAGAAATTCAGAGACCACTACAGAAAGAAATCCGACATTCTGTTGATCGACGATATCCAGTTTCTAATTGGGAAGAAAGGAGTTCAAAACGAGTTCTTTCATTCATTTAATGAGCTTCACGATTCGGGAAAGCAGTTGATAATATGCTCTGATAGAAATCCTGAGGAGCTTGATACTTTCCATAGCAGACTCAAATCAAGATTCCAGATGGGNNATGTCGATCCAGGAGCCCCAGCCTTCTACGAGATTTCATATTGCTAAACAGCTTGCTCAGAGAGAGTCCGTTTCACTTCCGGACGATGTGGCGAAAGTTTTGGCCGACAATATCGACGGAAACTTAAGAAGACTTAGAGGCGCAATCATAAAGTTGATAGTTCACAGCAGTGTTTTCAGATCACAGATAGACCTTTCTCTGGCAACTCAAATACTTCAGTCTTTTACGGGATCAGTGAATGTTCCTGTATCTCAGAGACCGATAGACCAGATCTATGCTGCTATTGAGAAGATTATGAAAGTTACCAGAAAGGAGATTGAATCGGGAAGTCGAAGTAAAGATATAGTTCTTGCCAGACAGCTGACAATGTACATTCTGAAAAACCACTTCGGCAAACAAGTAACGGAGATAGCAAGGGAAACCGGTAAGCAGCACTCAACAGTGATTCACTCTCTGAAGAAGATTGATAAAAGCGTCATGATGGGTAAGGGTGCCACAAAGCTCTTGTTTGATGACATTATCGGGATGCTCTCTTCGAATTCCGCTGCCGTTTGACCTCTTGGACCTGAATCAGAAATGAGTTACGTGATTTTCGGAAAATAGCCGATAAAAGTAATCCGAATATTTCATTCAGGAAATCTCTCGGGTTGTGATGCGAGGGATAATTTCTTAACAAGCTTTTTATGGATGGGAGGTATCGATGAAATACACGATTAGCGTTTCGATTTTCTTGGCTCTCGCTATGGTGATAATCGGAGTAGTATTCAACTGGCAAGTCAATAGGCCTGAGAAGATTCCACAGATCAATTCACAACCATTTGGCAATCTGGAAGATGGAGTGTATGTTGGACGAGAAGGTTACGTTGGACTTGAGGTTGAAATACTGGATGGGAGGATAATTGAGATAAGAATTGTTCAGAATCGTTCAGACAGGTATGCTAGAAGTGCAGAAGCCTTAACCGAAAGAATTGTTGAAGCTCAGAGTCTCGATGTAGATGTGATTACCGGAGCCACAGCGACAAGTGAGTCAATTGTTGCAGCGGTAAAGGCGGCAATAGGCGGAATCGAAGATTAGATCACCGTTCATGAAGAACAGATAGATTCCAAAGCAAAAAGCCGATATAGTGCGCTGCATCGTCTTACGTGTTTTGTAAAGAATATGAATACCACTTCATATTATTATATTATTGCAATTACATGCTAGCAGGCTCAAATAAACTGATAATCGGATTGTTGAATTCTCCGGAAATCTTCCATTGACTATCAATTCCCGTCAAGAAGATCATACTCTCGCCGCTCTTTGAATACTTCTCTTCCCCAGATGAATAGTCGAGAGTGAAGGACACAGTCATTGTTGCTTCTCGGGAGTCTCTTTCAACTCTATCTACTTCAACAGTGTAACTAATGCCATCGTAGAGTTCGAAGAAGTCCGCATAGAAGGAGGCAACGGTGTCTTTTGGAAGCGTTCTTCCTAATGGACTTCCCGAAGTGGCGATCCAAATCTCTTCTGCGTAGAGCTCAAGAATTCTGTCTTCCCTGCCCCTGTTGATCTCGCGCTCCAGCCTCGCAATCAAGCTGTCGGGTCTTGCCAGTATATATCCAACGCAACCAGAAGTGAGAATCATAGAGATAATCATCACCACTGTAGCAAAAAAGGCTCTTCTCCTTATCATATCGTCACCCCCCGCTCATCTTCTTCTCTTAATAATAACAGATTTGCTTATCCAAGAATCTTTCAAAAGAATAAGTGAACCTACAAAGAGGAGGATCTTAACTATCTGCTTTTCCCGAACAAAAACCTCTATCCAAAGTCCTATCATTGAAGGAGTATGATGGTTTACAGAGGGGGATTGCATTGAAAAGAATCAGTCTTGTGTATTTCGTTCTGGCTCTCTTGATAACTACTTTCCTATCTGCGACATATTTGAGTTTTAGAGGTAGTTTTGAACGGATAGTAGTTGATAGAAACGGTATTAGACGTGGCGACGCTTTCACAGTTAAGGTTCCTGATTCGCTTTTCGGAAGGCCTTCCTTAACATACGTGAGAGGAGCAACCCTGGAAAGCTTGTCAGCCGATCGAGGGTATACTCAATACTCTTTCGTTGCTGACGATAGCGACGCGGTAGTTGTTATTTCGTTTCAAGGACTATTCAAAGCACGTAAGACTGTCTCTCTAGAGTTCGAGGATTTCATCGATATCAATTCAGATGGCTTCCCCGACAATCTAGTGCTTGATTTGGAAGATACAGAGAACTTCAGAACTTGGTTTGTGAATATTTCAGCTTATCAGGTTATTGAGTTTTCCAGCAGGTGGAGCTCTCAAGAGCGGGATTGCAGCGGGCTAATAAGATTCGCAGCTAGAGAGGCTCTCAAAAGGCATGATGAACAGTGGTTTCTTGATTCGGGTATTGACAAAGAGCTTTGGTACGAAAAGACAGGAATAGACTTGCAAGCGGTACCTGACGTTAAGAAGTACAACTACCCGGATATACCAATTCTGAAGAATAGAATCTTCATCAGTAACACCGGAGAATTCACTTATTTTGCCGATGCTTACAACCTGATTCGTAGTAGTATGGTATTTGAGGGAAGAGATCTCAGCGTTGCAAGACCTGGAGATATAATCTTTTTTCACCACCCCTCTCCATCAACTTTTCACTCGATGATATACACTGGCGATGGGTTGATCTATCATACCGGACCTCTTTCCGAAAGTGATTCAGGTGTTCTGAAGCTCTGGAGAATAGATGATTATTTACGAACGATGCCTTATCAATGGTTGCCAATATACAACAACGAAAACTATCTCGGGGTATATTCCTTCAAGTTTCTACCCCGCAAGTGATGGAGAGTGAAGGCAATGAGAAGAATCTTGGTGTTTCTTATTATTCTGTTATTCACAGGTTTAACGGCACTTGCTTTTCAAATTCAGCAGTACGGTTATGAGCTTAGATCATCTTTCGTAGAGTTGTACTCTATGGACTATCCACCTACCATATACACAGACGACAAGGATAGCTACATCGATATCAAGATTTATGATTTGGACGAGCAGGATCTTACTGGGGCGATCACCATCGGGGATGTCGGAATCTCCGGCGATCCACTCTACGCTTTCAGGCAGACAGTAAAGGAGAAACAAAGGATATACTTGCCCGAGAAAGCTCTAATGGGCCTAAGACTGATTGTTGTTTCGTCGCAGTCAGGAAGTGCCAAACTGATGACAAGCTATCGTATGGTTGGAGCTCAGCTGCTTGCTTATGAAGATGGAGCGATGATGAGACTCTGGAAAAAGGAAGATTCCAGCTTCATTGACAGCTTCTCCCTTTACAGACTCATAGACGGGGAGTTATTGGGACGGACAGAAAATGGAGTGTTCGTTTTTGACTATCTTCCCACGACAGGAGATGCAATACTTGTTCAATCTGCCAATGGATCGATCCTGTGGAGGCCGGGCGAGTATGATTACTATTTCTCGTCTCGAAACATCTCTCTGATATTCACTGATCGACCGGCATACAAAGCCGGTGAAGTTGTTAATTTCAGAGCTTTCATAAGGGAGATAACATCTTCGGGCTATCAAATACCTAGAACTAATTCTGTAGAAGTTGAAATAGTAGATCCATTAAACAGGAGCGTCTTCACTGAAGAGTTGAGCCCGGATAACCTTGGCTCTGTTAGTGGTACGTTCCGAACATACTCCGAAATCACCAGGGGATCCTACAGGATTATCATCCGGTGGGAAGGAAACGAGGACTACTATTACTTCCAGATTGCCGACTACAAAAAGCCTACGTTCTTCACAACAGCGGAATCTGCATCAAAGGCATTCAGAAAGGGAGAGGCAGTTACAATCAACGTTTTGTCCGAGTACTACTTCGGAGATCCCGTCTCGCTTGGCAAAGTAGACTACACGATATACAAGGGCAGTCAGTATATTGACAATGGATCTGCGAGACTTGATGGCCTGGGTAAAGCGGTGATTGGCTACTCTGAAGAGCTTGAGAGCGGTTCATACTACGCGGTTATTACTGTCTCAGACGATACCGGTATGCAGTCACGAAGTACGGTTGACTTCAAGGTAGTACAGGGAACATTCGACTTCAATGTTGACTACAGATTCACCGATAAAGAAGCACTCGTGAAAATCGAAACAAGATTGAACAACGATACACTTGTTTCCAAGGCATTTGAGATGAAGGCGTGGTATGAAGAACCTGTAATTCTAATGGACGAAGGAAAACAGGTTGAGAAGAAGCTTAAGATCAACATTTTCAGGGAAGAACTTTCCACTGACAGTGGTGGAAGGGCAGAGATTCTGATCAATCTTAGGGACGTCCCGCCGGATACGGTTGTGTATTTCGAGGCCAACGGGGCTCCTTCAAATGAACCGGAAGTGGTTAACAGATATTCAGTCTATACTAGTGGGTACTATGACTACTACGGGTCTATTCTGGTGGATTCAGTTGAGTCTGCTGCTCCTGGCTCCAAGGCAAGAGTATCATTCTATACATCATCTCCAATGGATCTTTGGGTCATTGGTGATTTTTCGGGTGAATTCAAGCAGTTTCCTTTCAGTTCTACGGAGGGCAAGAACACTATCGAAATAGAGATCCCCGAGAACTATGGTTACGAGAACTTCATGCTCTTTATCGTTGGATATAAGAACTATCAGATTATTCAGTCAAGAGTCATCGAAGTTGAGACTGCTTCAAGAGATCTTTCAATCAATGTGCTTACTCAGGATAGATATGAACCTGGCGATACCGTCAATATGAAGCTGCAGGTCCTCGATGATGAAGGGAATCCCGCCGTTGTAGGACTGACGGTTTCAGTAGTATCTCAGGCAATGCTTTCTCTCTTTGAAGGCGATTCCGATCGGTGGAAGGAATCACTGGGCAGTCCCTTCAACAGGGGTTTCAACACTATAAGCATAAACGACCTGTATTATTCTGCCTACCCGTCAATAGCCAAGCTAGGAGATCTACTGGAATCTCAACCACCCGCGGCCGAATCTAAGGTGATTGGTGGTGCTCCTTTCGGGATGGGCGATCGTGGTGGAAATGGTGAAAGCTTGACTTCGGACGTGAGAGCCAGGAAACTTTTCAGCGACAGCGCCTTCTGGTCTGTTGGAACTTTCACCGATGAGAGCGGCTTTGCAGAACTGTCGTTTGTTGTGCCGGAAGATCTCGATACATGGACTGTCAGAACTCTTGCGGCCGACTTTTCGGGAGATTTCAGCTACGAGAAGTCTAGTTTCGAGACTTGGAAGCCCATGACCGTTAGCAGTTTCCTTCCGGAGTTTCTGATCGCTGGCGATACAGTGAATCTAGTCTTTTCCGTGAAGAATAATCTTGACACTCGTATGCCTGTCATCACCGGTTTCTATGTTGATGATGAAGTCATTGAGGAGAAGGGAGCAACTATTGACGCCTTCGGAAGTCTTTCCTTCAGCTATCAGATGGTTCTAAGAGATCTCTTGCCTTCGGAGAAGGAAGAGAGTCTCAGAGTTAAGTTTGTTGTTGAAGGAAGTCGCGGCTCCGACGGTGTTGAATACGAAATTCCTTTGAAGCCAAGGTACTCATATATCCGATTTGGCGACCTTGACTTTCTTGAAGGAAATAGAGTAATTGAATTTATGGAAGACTCAATTGGTAGTGTTACCATCTCTTCCACAATTGATCCAATTCTTCTTGAAGCAATAAGGTATCTGGTAGATTATCCCTATGGCTGTGTGGAACAGACAATGAGTAGGCTTCTTCCAGCATTGGCGGCTTCTCAACTACTTGCAGGTGCCGATGAGTCTTTTGCAGACAAAGTCTCGGTTGTAGTTGGCGATGGTCTTGAACGCCTCTTTGGCTATCAGCACTACGACGGAGGTTGGGGTTGGTGGAAAGATGACCAGAGCACTCCATTCATGACGTCTTACGTGATGTTAGGTCTATATCTTGCCACAGAAAACGGTTACGATATAAATAGGGATGTAATCGCGATGGGGTACTCGGCATTGAAGAGTCTTAACAGAGACAAGCCGGATCCTTTCCTTCAGTATGTCATTACACTGTTCAGCAGGAAACTGCGAGACCCGATAAGCTCAATCGTAGATTATAAGAATGATGTTGCTTCGATCGTTTTGACCGCGCTGACATACGAGACTCTAAACATGGACGCCAAGGCGGTTGCACTTTTTGAGGAGGCCATGGAGTATGTCGACCTAGGCGCATCTGACGTTATCTCGGGTAGCAGTTTCAACTATTTCTTTGACGATACGGTTACTCTCTCTTTCCTTCTGAAAGCTGCGGTAGATCTAGATGTACCTTCTGCAACAGTTGCAGAAATTTCCAAAAGACTCCTGAAGATGGGAAACGGCAGTTATTGGTATAGAACATCATCGACCGCTATGGCTATTCTCTCACTTTCATCAGTTAGCAGCTCGCTTTCAAAGGATGCGGAAGTTGAAGTGGTTTTTGAAGACGGGGATGTAGTCTTCGAAGGCGGGTTGGAGGATTCAATAACAATACCGATTACTGGAAAGACGATTGTTATTGAAAGCTCTGAAATGGTAGCGGTATCGATTAACGGAGAAACGGCAGTTAGGTCAGAGGAAATCAAAGCCGAAAACGCGGGTCTGATTGTCGAAAGGGTTCTGAGAAGAAAGGTAGCCGTGCCCATGGATGATACTCACGTTCTCACCACACCTCAGATAGACTCGCCTGCCGTAGTTACTTCGATCAGGACGCTGTCGGCTGACGAAGTAGGTTCTCTTGAAATAAGTGCCTCCAAGACTATTGAAGGGATGGTTGTTGCGATAGTAGACGGTGAGCTGAAGCTTTCAAACTTTGGACTCGGTCTCAAGATCTACGAAGGCGATGTTCTCGGTATTAGCAATGGCGAGATAATCGTCAGGTCGGTTGAATACAGTTACTACAATGACGCCACGATGGAGCTTTTCGCTGTTAAGCTTGGTAAACCCGGCCCGATAAGAGTCGGGGAGACGATAGTCTCCGAAGTGAGAATAAGGATTCCCGATACCGTTCCCTATGTTGTGGTCGAAGATATGTTGCCCTCCACAGGAATCTCCGTTGAGGAGAACATTGAGGGTGACACACTCGGATACACAAAATTCTACTATTTTGACTACTACTGGTGGGGATACACCTTCAAGGATGCAAGATACGACCGCATAGCCTTCTTCTTCAATGACGGAGGAGAGTTCGTGACGAAAAGCAGCTGGAGAATTCTCACCAGAGGGGAATTCATTATTCCTCCTGTACAGGCATGGGCAATGTACGATGCAGACTATCGGGCAAACACAGAATCGGTAATGCTGAACGTTGAATGAGAGCACTAGCTATTGTTGTCATTTTGCTACTTCAAGTGACGGTTTTTTGTTTCACAAGCGCGTATGTCTCATGGGAAATGCCAGAGCTTGAAGGCTATAGAAGCTTGCTTGAAAGACTAACGGGAAGATCTGTAAACGGTACCTATATTCTAATTATCGCTTCCTCGGCCGGAGAGTTCTCTGAACTCTCCGGCATAGGTTATTGGTTTCTCGCTGCAGCAACTGGAAACACGATTATTGTGCAGCCGCTTAGTCTAGTTCAGAACCTGCCGCGAACGCTTGCACATGAGATGAGCCATCTCATTCTGAGGGATTACCAACTTCCCTATTGGCTAGAAGAAGGTATTGTCTGTTATATTACGGGTGAGTGGGTTGGTCGAGAAGAAATCATTCTTGACGAGGTCAAGACTCTTGATTACTCGAAGATGGATTTCATGACATATCGTTCGTACAGTTATACTTGTTGGGTAGAAGTATCCAGGCTTCTTCGCAATAGATCTTTTGGAGAATTGATTGCAGAATTTGGAGAAGGAGGTAAACGAAGAATTGAGTGACGGGAAACTGGTTCAGTGGGATCTCACAAGATTGTACGGTTCGCCGGACGATCCCTCCCTGGAAGAAGACATACGAATTCTGATAAGTGAGAGTGATAAGCTTATTAAAGACTTCAAAGGGAGAATTCAGACCGAGAGTGTCAAGGCTAGCGAACTGAAGATAGCTATTGAAAGAGAAGAAGACCTTATGAACCGTTTTTTCAGATTATCGATGTTCTCGTTCTTGAGCCACTCAACAGACTCTAAGGAACCAGCTGTTCAGAAGCTCCTTCGTAAGATAGATGATCTTGAATCGCAACTTGAAAGCAAGCTTCTCTTTCTGAAACTCGAACTTTCGAAAGTCTCCGAGGACTTCTTTAATAGTCTTATGAATTCTACCGAACTAGCAGATTACAGACATCATCTCGATCTCATTCGAACTCAAAGGAAGCACATGCTTTCTGAGCCGGAAGAAAGAATTATGGTTCTAAAAGAGATAACGGGCAAGAAGGCGATTCTGAATCTCTATGATGAATTCACATCGAGTTTTACGTATAGAATTACTACCGGTGCATCGGAAGAGACGCTCACAGAGAGTGAAGTGGAGACTTTAAGAAGAGATCATGATTCGGAGCTTAGAAAGAAGGCCTTTGAAAGCCTCTTTAGAAAGGCGAAGGAAAACAGTATTGTTCTGACCAATCTTTACAATTCTCTTTCCAGAGATTGGGACTTGGAAGCAGACAAGAGGGGATATGATTCCCCTATTTCAATGAGGAACGAACTGAACGAAGTCTCAGATGAGGCAGTGAATTGTATCATCGACGCCACCACCGATGGTTATTCTGTTGTTCACGACTATTACCGACTGAAGGCGATAATTATGGGGAGGGAAGCCCTTCTCCACAGCGATATATATGCTCCTGTTGGAACTTCAGACAGGACATTTGATTGGCAGGAAGCGAAGAAGATGATTCTGGAGGTTATGGGAAACTTTGATCCCCGGATTGAAAGTATAGTTGCTAGATTCTTCGATGAGGATTATATTCATGGATCGATCATGCCGGGAAAGCGAAGTGGAGCTTACTGCGCGTATGCCTCGCCAAGAATGCATCCGTATGTGCTCGTCAATTACAATGGCAAGATGAGTGATGTTTTGACACTGGCACACGAACTAGGCCACGGCCTTCACGGCGTTCTGGCGTCCAAACAGACCCTAGTTAACTATGATACGCCGCTTACAATGGCCGAAACAGCCTCTGTTTTTTCTGAGATGCTTATGACGGACTTTCTTTTGAAGAACATTGAAGAAAGAGAGGAGAAGATCTCTTTTCTGGTCAACAGGATTGAAGAGATATTTGCAACAACCGCAAGGCAGAACATGTTCACCAGGTTCGAGATCTCTGCCCACGAGAAAATGTCAGGCGAGTATCTGGCGTTTGAAGAACTATCCGAGCTTTACTCCAAGGAGCTCAAACTCATGTTTGGGGACACCGTTGATTTTCTCCCGGAAAGCGAGTTCGAATGGGCTCGCATCCCTCACTTCTTTCATACCCCTTTCTATTGTTATGCTTACAACTTCGCCCAGCTTCTCGTAATTTCTTTGTACAGGAAATACCTTGAGGATGGGGCTGTCTTCAGAAGAAAGTATATCGCTTTACTTGAAAGCGGTGGATCGGAATCTCCCAAATCTCTTCTGCAGAAAGTAGGCATAGATGTCTCAGATCCTGTCTTTTGGCAAAAGGGAATTAGTTTTATCAAGGAGAATTTCCTTGATACACTGAGGAAGATGATCTAGACCTGTTCCGATCTCTAGAAAGGGTGTATAATTCCTGTGTCCATTTTGGACTCGGGCATTCTTTCACATTTCTTCACAAGGTAAGCTAGGGGGCAAAAATGGCAAGGGATCTTACTCAAGGGAGCATTCTGAAGAATCTTCTTATAATGTCTGTGCCTACAATGATAGGGTTCAGCGCACAGATGGTTTACGACATTGTAGACATCTTCTGGATTGGGCGCATCTCAGGCGAAGCAATTGCAGGAGTTACGATTTTCACCACTCTTTTTTGGATTGTGGATATTCTCAATTCGATAATCGGGCAGAGCTCAATCTCCTTGATCTCTCAGGGCTTCGGAAAAAAGGACTTCGAAGGAACAAGTAAGGCGATAGAACAGACAATTACTTTCAAGTTCATTGTTGCTCTGATTTCCGCTGTTCTAGTTGCCTCCTTCCTAAAACCATCGCTAGGATTCTTTACTGACGATATGAAAGTAATGAGATCAGCTCTTGATTACGGCTATATCAGACTGTTTTTCCTGCCAATGATGTTTTCGTCTTACTCTGTCAACACGGCTCTCAGATGCATAGGGGACGCAAAGAGTCCAATGTACATAATGATGTTCGCGAGTGTTCTCAATATTTCTCTCGACCCAATAATGATGTTTGAAAAGATTCCGGGGACATCCATTCCCGGATTTGGCCTGGGCGTTTTTGGTGCGGCCGTCGCTACGGTAATCGCTCAATCAGCAGCATTTCTATTGGGATTCTACATTCTTTTCTCAGGAAAGGAAGGCGTAAAACCAAGACTGTCCGGGCTTTTCAGGCTTGATAGAGCTATAGACAAGAAGCTCTTGACTATAGGGCTTCCAACTGGGCTGGAGGGGTTCTTCAGGAACTTGTCAGCTGTAGTAGTTCTGAAGTTCGTTGCCTTCTACGGGACTGCTGCGGTTGCGGCAGTAGGAGTGACGGGGAGGCTTTTTGGACTAGCGTTTATGCCTCTTGTAGGGCTTAGCATGGGCGGCTCTGCGATGGTCGGTCAAAACCTGGGAGCTGACAACGCCGACCGTGCAAGAACCACAGCCAGAACCGCTGCCTTAATCGGGTTCTTTTTCATGTTTTTCTTTGCACTAATAGCCTTCTTTGCAGGCGAGCATGTTATCGCTGTGTTCAATAAGGATCCGGAGATAATTGCTTACGGTGCCAGTTTCCTGAAATACGGCTCACTCGGCATTTCTGTCTTGGCATACGGTTTTGGTCTCTCATCGGTCTTCGGAGGGTCCGGGTACAACTTCCCGTTCGTGGTGGGGAGCGTAGTATCCAGGTGGCTTATTCAAGTGCCAATATTGGTCATTGCAGTGTTCGTGTTGAAGGCCGGCATAGTTTGGGTCTGGCTTTCATATGTATTCTCGGATATTGCAGAGGCTGCGGTGATGGTCTTTTACTATTTAAAGGGTAAGTGGGTGAAGAGAAGGGTCTACTAGCGAAAGTCGAATTCATTCCCAAGTGCTGCAGATGGATGAGTTAGTTATGAATTTCACTAACTGTTTCACTTCGGTCATCTCTGCAGCAAACAAACTTTGGGTGATCTGCTATAATTCAGATGAACGGGTGATTAAGATGTCTGAGGTTTTGTATAGGAAATATAGGCCTAGAAAATTTAGTGAATTGGTTGGGCAGGATCAAGTGAAAGAGATCCTAGGAAGAGCAATAGAGAAGGATTCGGTTTTTCATGCTTACATATTCTCTGGCTCTAGAGGTACCGGGAAGACAACTAGTGCAAGGATCGTCGCCAAAATGCTGAACTGTCTTGCAGAGGATTCTGAGAAGCCTTGCGGTATTTGCGATTCATGCAAAGCGATTGATGCTTCTTCACACATGGATGTCATTGAGCTGGATGCAGCTTCTTACAGAGGCATTGACGAGATCAGGAAAATCCGGGATGCAGTATCGTATAGACCTGTCATGGGCAGATTCAAAGTGTACATAATTGATGAATTCCATATGCTGACCAGGGAAGCTTTCAATGCACTTCTTAAGACTCTTGAAGAACCTCCCGATAAAGTGATTTTTATTCTTGCAACTACCAATCTTGAGAAGGTTCCTGAAACAGTTCTTTCACGATGTCAGATCTTCTATTTCAAACCACTCATCGAAAGAGACATAGCTATTTATCTGGAAAGAATCGCAAAATCTGAAGGTTTGGAATATGACGACAAAGCATTGAGGTTCATTTCGAAAGCCGCACACGGAGGCATGAGAGACGCGGTTAATCTTATGGAGAGAGTTGTCTCTTATTCGGGTGATGTTAGTGAAGAATCTGTTAGAGCTACTCTTGGTATTCTGCCCGAAGAAGTTGTTAAGGAGTTCATTACTGCATTTTCTTCGGGAGAGCCGGCTTCGATATTGAAAATCTCTGAAGAGATCCAGTCTGCAGGATATACTTACGAAGTCTTCCTTGAACAGGTGATCGATACTGTGAAGGATCAGCTGATCGCTGAATCAACTGATGAGCGTTTCAAGCTCTTGCTTTCTTTATGGGAGATCACTAAAGAGCTCAAATTTGCCGAGGATAAGAGAGGAACATTTGAAGTAATGGTCCTTCTGAAGAGTGGTTATGAGAAGTCGGCAGTAGAGAGAATTGGTAAGTCTGAAAACGTAAAAAGCGAAGTTTTTGAAACGAGTGATAAGTCCGAGAAAGCTCCAAAAAGAGACACTGCGGAAGAGAATAGTTTGTCCAAACTTATCGACCATCTTCGAAATAACAACTTCGTTCTGCTCTGGACTCTTCTAAGTCTTTCGAAGATTACTAGAAGCGAATCTGGCGGGGTATTAACTCTGGAAGCGGACAGCAACTATTCTTACGATCTTCTGAAAGATAGACTTGAGTCGCTGAACGGGATTGCAGAAGATTTAATCGGGAAACGATTCCTTCTCTCCAATGAATCAGTTGGAGGCAATCTCTTTGAAGGTCTGGATAAAGATTCTCAGGAATACGTTAACTTTGTGATTTCAAGCTTGGGGCTGAAGGACGACATATATAAAGGAAAGATAAAGATAGACCTTGAGGAGGACTAACAATGGCAAAGAAATTTAGAGGTCTCGGCGGAAAGAACTATGGAGGTTCCAGGAAGGGATCAAACATGAGTGAACTTCTGAAACAGGCTCAGAAAGCACAGGAAGAAATGGAGAGCCTGGAAGAAACCTTCAAGACTTTGGAGGTGACGGCTTCTGCCGGAGGAGGAGCGATAAACGTTGTTGCAACTTGCGACTATCGCATTAAGTCGATCGAGGTCGAGCCTGAGATAAGAGAAGAGGATTTTGAGATTGTTCAAGATTTGATAATTGCGGGGATAAACGAGGCGTTAGCAGAGGTAGCGAAGAGAAGAGATGAAGAAACGGCTAAGGTTACAGGATCGCTCAATCTACCTGACAATATACTTTAGGAGGTGTAAGAGATGTACAAAGTAGCAATTAACGGTTTTGGAAGAATTGGAAGACTTGTTTTTAGAGAGATGGTAAAACGCGGGGATTTCGATGTAGTTGCAATCAATGACCTAACCGATGCAGCTACCCTGGCTCATCTTCTCAAATATGATTCGGTTCACGGGAGATTCAAGGGTTCAGTGGAGGCTAAGGATGGAGCGATTGTTGTAAATGGCAAGGAGGTTAAAGTTTTCGCAGAGAAGAGTCCTGCAAACCTCCCCTGGAAGAACCTTGGCGTTGAACTGGTCATTGAGTCTACAGGCGTCTTCAGAAACAGAGAGAAGACAATGCCCCATATTGAAGCCGGGGCAAAAAAGGTATTGATTACTGCCCCTGCAAAGGGTGAAGTGGATGCGACAATCGTACTTGGTGTCAACGACGATATGCTGAGGCCGGAGATGAAGATTGTCTCTAATGCCTCCTGTACAACTAACTCTATTGCGCCAATAATAAAGATCTTGAACGATAGTTTCAAGATTCAGAAAGGTTATTTGACGACGGTCCATGCTTATACGAACGATCAGAGAATTCTTGATTTGCCTCACAGTGACTTGAGAAGAGCGAGGGCTGCTGCCGCCAATACGATACCCACTTCAACAGGCGCCGCTAAGGCAGTAGGGCTTGTCATTCCTGAACTCAAAGGCAAGCTTGATGGAATAGCTATGAGAGTTCCTGTAACTGACGGTTCAATAACTGATCTAACCGTGGTTCTCGAAAAAGATACAACAGTGGAGGAAGTAAATGCGCTCGTGAAGAAAGCGGCGGAAAACGAACTGAAGGGAATAGTCGAATATACTGAAGAAGAACTCGTTTCCTCGGATATTGTCGGAACAACGGTGTCTTCAGTATTTGACAGCAAGCTTACTGCAGTGATGGGTAATCTTTTGAAAGTTTGCGCTTGGTATGACAATGAATATGGCTATTCTTGCAGGGTAGTCGATCTTGCTGAGAAAATGATGAAGATGTAATTCTCGATTTTTTCTGACGGGGCCTGGAGGCCCCGTTTTATTGAGGAAAGGAGGTAAGAGATGTCTAAAGTTCTAACACTAAGAGATGTTGATTTGAGTGGAAAGAGGGTGCTTGTAAGGGTCGATTTCAACGTTCCTCTAGATAAAGAGACTGGTGAAGTGAGTGACGATACTAGGATTGTGGCTGCAATACCAACGATAAAGTACGTAGCCGAAAATGGTGGAAAGACAATCCTTGTTTCCCATCTGGGGAGGCCCAAGGGCAAGAGAGACCCTAAGTACTCAATGGAAAAGGTTAGCAAAAGTCTGGAAAGGCTAATCGGCAAGCCCGTTGCCTTTGTCCCTGATTGCATCGGAGATGAAGTGGAGAAAGCTGTCTCAAAGATGAACAACGGAGATATTCTTCTTCTGGAGAATGTTAGGTTCTACCCTGAAGAAGAGAAGAATGATCCGGAGTTTTCGAAGAGGCTCTCTGCGATCGCGGACATTCACGTAAACGATGCTTTCGGAACAGCACATAGAGGTCATGCATCGAATGTGGGTGCTGCCCAGTACTTGACCAGTGTACCTGGTTTCCTTATGCAGAAGGAAATCGAAATGCTTGGCATGGCCGTTGAGAGTCCCAAGCACCCCTACGTAGTCATTTTAGGAGGAGCAAAGGTTTCCGATAAGATCGGAGTCATTACGAATCTTCTGGAGAAGGCCGATAGAATACTAATCGGCGGTGCGATGATGTTCACATTCCTTAAGGCTCTGGGGAAGCAAACTGGTGACTCCCTGGTTGAAGAGGACAAGATCGAGCTGGCAAAGGAGATAATGAGGAAAGCCGAAGAGAAGAAGGTTGAGCTCGTCCTCCCTGTTGACACGGTTGTGTCCAAGGAAATCGCTGCAGGTAGTGAATCGAAGACGGTTCTCATAGATGAAGGAGTCCCATCCGGCTGGAAGGGACTTGACATCGGGACATCAACTATTGAGCTATTCAGAAGCAAGCTGGTTGACGCCAAAACCGTTGTTTGGAACGGTCCTATGGGGGTCTTCGAGATCGATGATTTTGCGAAAGGAACCGAATCGATCGCGAAGACGCTGGCTTCGCTCAAGGGTGCAGTAACGATTATCGGAGGCGGAGACAGCGCAGCCGCTATCAACAAGTTTGGCTTGGCCGACAGAGTTTCTCACGTATCAACCGGTGGCGGGGCTTCTCTTGAGATGCTTGAGGGAAAAGAGATGCCTGGTATAAGGAGTCTAGCGACTAAAGAAGGTAAAAAAAAACGTAGAATAATGGTCGCCGGAAACTGGAAGATGAACAAGTCGCCCAATGAAGCGCGAATGTTCGCCGGTTTCCTTGCATCTTCAATCGGTAACGAGAAGGCCGTTGATGTTGTAGTATTTCCAACAAGCCTTTCAGTTGCTGGGGTGGCAGACATCCTCAAGGACACGTCGATTAAGGTCGGAGTCCAGAATGTCTATCCTGCAGATAGTGGAGCCTTTACAGGCGAGATTTCTGCGCCTATGCTTTCGGACCTTGCGGTGGAGTACGTTCTTGTTGGTCATTCAGAACGAAGGCACATATTCGGCGAGACAAGCGAGATGACTAACGAGAAAATCAAGGCAGTATTAAGAGAGGGCCTAGTTCCAGTATTCTGTGTTGGGGAAACTCTTCAAGAACGGGAATCAGGCAGGACGGAGCAGGTTCTCGAAGAACAGATCAGAAAAGGTCTTGCCGGCCTTGACAAGAGTGAGGTTGAGCAAGTGATCATAGCGTATGAACCAGTATGGGCGATCGGAACTGGTGTTGTGGCTACTCCCGAACAGGCCGAGGCCACCATGAAGTACATAAGGAGTTTATTATCGTCGCTATACGAGTGCAGCGTGGCAGAGCGAACAAGAATTCTCTATGGTGGCAGTATCAGACCGGATAACTTTGATTCCCTAATCGCTATGGAGAACATTGACGGTGGTTTGGTGGGAGGGGCCAGCCTTCAAGAGAGCTTTGTCCAACTGGTAGCGATAGCAAAGATTTACGCTTAATCAGAGCGATATAGCAACCGCCCGAACGGGCGGTTGCTCGCGTTTTCTTTCTCTGTTGAGGTGTTATAATCTCAAAATAGGGGGTGTCGTTCTTGGACAGTTATCAGGAGCTTGAACTAGTCGTAGACAAGATGGTTGAGGAATTCAACCGTCTCAGGAAGGAAAACGAACAGCTCTGGACGCAGCTCGAGACAGCACAGAAAAAAGTTGAGGAATCCGAGCTAAGAATCCGGGAACTTGAACTCCGCCTTGAAAGTGAGTCAAGGACAATTTCTTCATTAATAAAAAGGGTAAGAGGCAGCCTCGTCGAAGACAGCAAGAAAGTATAAGGAGTCGAACAATGAAGCGATCAGTCACTCTGGACCTCGGAGGAAGGAAGTACACTTTTCTTACAAGCGATCCTCAGGAACTCGTGGATCAGGTCTTTTCAAAGATTACGGAGATGTACATTTCAATGAGCAAGAACGAAGAGGAAGTGGGCTATGAGAAGTTGCTTGTGGGGATTTCTGTGAACCTTGCACACGACCTTGCAAGAAGTCAGAATGAACTACTTAGGCTAAAGGTGAAATATGAAGAGGTTCTTTCGGAATACTTCCAGGGACGTGACGAGGTTGAGAAATAGTCTGAGGATCGGAGTCTTCGATTCTGGAATTGGTGGCCTCACAGTTGTGAAAAGACTATTGGAAGCCTTTCCCGAGGGAGTAAGCCTGCACTACTTTGCCGACACTGCGAGGGTACCCTATGGCTCAAAGCCAGTTGAGACACTGAGAAGGTATGTCAGTGAGATCTTCGACTTTTTTGCCCAGTTGGGTGTCGATGCAATCGTCACTGCCTGTAACACTTCCGATTCTATACTCTCTCAAAGGGAGAAGACGGAGCTGACTACTCCATACTTCAGCATCATCGATCCAACAGCGAAGTTTCTTGGGGAGACTGCACCCGACAAGTCGACAGTTGCAGTGATCGCAACTGAGAATACTGTGAAGAAGTCTCTATATTTAAGAAGGCTGTTTCGTTATGAAAGCATCAGCAAAATCTTACAAAGGGCCTGCCCGCTTTTCGTTCCTTTGATAGAAGAGGGAATCTGGGAGGGTGAAATCGTTGATTCGATCGTCAAGTATTATTTGACAGACCTCGCTAAGATTCAACCGGACTTCTTGATTCTTGGATGTACTCATTATCCGTTTATTAGGAGTTCGATCGAGTCGCTTTTGTCTCCCAGGACAAGGATCATAGACCCCGCGGAGTACATTGTCAAGAATGTTGCCGATTGGGCAACGATTTCCTCGCATGATTCATCTACTGTTGAGTATTATGTAAGCGGTAATATTCGCTTTTTCCAGGAGATTCTTGGAAGATATCTAGGAAAGGCGGAAAACGTCAGGGGCGTTGACCTTACGTCTTCAGGGATTGCTTTGAAGGAACGAGTTACATCATGAGCAAGACGGTTTTGATAGGTGGCGGAACTGGTCTCTCTACCTTTGCAAGGGTCCTGAAGCATTACGATAGTAGTTTAACGCTTGTAGTTGCAGTTACGGACGATGGTGGAAGCTCAGGATTTCTCAGGGAAGCCATGAGCATGCCCCCGCCAGGGGATGTAAGGAATAACGTGATTGCTTTGGCTGATGATGAGGAATTCCTAACAAAAGTCTTTTCGTACAGATTTGAGGCTCGCGCTATGAATGGTCATTCTCTTGGCAATATAATTATTGCAGGTCTTACTGAGATGTTTCAGAGCTTTCCAGAAGCGGTCCTCGCAGCCTCAAGAATGCTGAATATCAAAGGGAGAGTCTTGCCCGTAGCTGACGATCTTGTGCATCTTGTGGCTGAGATTGATGATGGATCATTCATTAAGGGAGAGTCAAAGATATCGGCTGCCGGAAAGAGAATTGAAAGGGTATTTCTCGATAAGGCTGTGAAGGCACTTCCAGAGGTTTTGGACGCAATAGAATCTGCAAAGACGGTAATTGTGGGCCCCGGCAGCCTGTTTACAAGTGTTGTACCCAATTTCCTGGTTTCCGGGGTCAGAGAGGCCTTCGGGAAGTCTAGAGCAAATAAGGCCTACATATGTAACATTATGACCCAACCTGGGGAGTCTACAGGTTTTTCACTTGCCGATCACGTCAATGTCGTTGAAGACTATAGTGGGGTGACTTTTGACATGATCTTTTGGACTGAAGTGGGAGAAGTAGAGCCTGCCGTGCTGAATAGGTATTATGAAAGGGGTTCTATGCCGGTGAGAAACGATATGCTTACCGATACTCGAGTTAGGGTAGTTTCAGGCGGTACTGCAGAGCTGATTGATGACGGACGGAGCCGTCTGGTCGTTCGTCATTCGAGAGACAGCATTCTGTCGATCCTGAAAGAGCTGAATCTATTGGGAGAGGAAAAGATGTGAGCTATGCCGACAAACTCAAAGAAGAGCTTTGTCATCTCCCGTTGGACGACCAAGACGAGTGCAGATCTGAATATCTGGGTTTTGTTAAGTCGAGAGGGACATTACGATTAAGAGGAAGTACCGCTTTCCTCGTTATCCCGCTTACATCTATAACGAGTCTTAAAAGGCTGTTTCAGATTTCGAAGAAGCTTTCCATGCCGATTCATGAAACACAGGTAATAGAAGAAATCAGATTAGGAAGAAAGAGAGGCGGAGAGCTTAGTTTTCGCTTTGAAGAGGTAGAAGAGTTCCTCCGAAAGAATGGCATTTCAGTCAGAGATGACTCCATACCAGAACCCGTTAGAGATGATCCGGTCTACTTCGGTGCGTTCATCAGGGGACTGTATTTGGCTGGAGGTTCGATTGTTGATCCATCCAAGGAGTATCACCTGGAAATAACGCTTGATACTACTGAGGCTTTTGTTAGTTCACTGAAGGAGTACATATCAGACAATTTCAACATCAAGATCGGAATAGTAAGAGTAAGAGATAAGTTCAAAGCATATGTGAAGTCATCGCTTGACCTAATAGAACTGCTTTCTCTCATGGGGGGAAAGAAGACGGTGACGAGACTTTCGAGCGCGGTCGAAGTAAGAAAGATCAGGAGCGATGTAAGCAGGACTCTGAATTTCCTTACAGCAAATGCAAACAAGTCTGCTCAGGCAATGGCAAAGCATGTAAGAGCCATAAGAATCATCGATAGGAAGTACGGCATCGACAGATTGGATGAGGATCTTCGTCAAGTTGCAATCCTCAGGATTGAAAACGAGGATCTTAATCTGAGAGAGCTGGGCGAGATTATGAATCCGCCGATGAGCAAGTCAGCAGTATATAATAGGTTGAAGAAGCTCATGGCATTGGCGGAAGAGTTGGGAGATAGCTAGATGAAATGTCCTTTTTGTGGTGGAGATTCGACAAGAGTTCTTGATTCAAGGCCGACCGATGAAAGCACTTCCATTCGGAGAAGAAGAGAGTGCGAGAGTTGTGGTGCAAGATTTACTACCTACGAAAGGTATGAGAGGCTTCCTTTCTTAGTTGTTAAGAAGGATGGAAGGAGAGAGAAGTTCAGCAGGGAGAAACTCCTAAACGGGCTACTCAGAGCCTGTGAAAAGAGGCCCATATCTGTAGACACAGTCAACAGGATAGTAAATCAAGTAGAAAACGAGGTAGTGAAATCGGGAAAATATGAAGTAATCTCAAGCGAGATTGGTGAAATGATAATGGCGGAACTTAAGTCCCTGGATAGGGTTGCCTACGTCAGATTTGCATCTGTTTACAAAGAATTTAGGGACATAGACCATTTCATGGATATAATTGAGGAACTCAGAGACGATAGAGATCGTTGAATGGAGGGATTCAGTTCGTGAAAAAGCAGGTTATCTACCTCACGCAGGAAGGTTTCGACAGAATGAAAGAGGAGCTCGAGAGCCTAAGGAAGAAGCTCATGTATGATATTGCGGAGCGGATTAAGGAGGCAAGGGAGCTCGGAGACCTTAGCGAAAATAGCGAATACGACGAGGCTAAGAACGAACAGGGAAGAATCGATAGCAGGATAAAGCAGCTTGAGGAAATTCTGAATAATGCCGAGATTATTGAAGATGACGGAGATACAAGCTCTGTGAAGCTCGGTTATGTAGTTGAGCTTCAGAATATAGAGACAGGCGAAAAATCTCAGTTCAGAATTGTTAACGCACAGGAAGCCAACATTTTCGAGGGAAAAATCAGTTCCGATTCTCCGATTGGGCGGGGAATCCTGACTCACAAAGTGGATGAAGTGGTGAGGGTGAAAACCCCTGCAGGCTGGGCTAAGTACAAGATTCTTACCATCGGCAAGTGATGGGGGATATTTATGGGTGAAGAAGCACGAAGACAAAGAATTGAAGAGATTAATCAGATGCGCAATGAAGGAATCGAGCCGTTTCCGTATCGTTTCGACAAGACTCATTGGGCAGATCAAATCAAGAGAGAGTTTTCCTACCTCAAGGACTCCGAAACAAAGGAAGATACGACTGTAAGAATCGCGGGAAGAATCGTGGCGATGAGAAACCACGGAAAATCAGCCTTCTTTGTTATCCGAGATAATTCCGATAGGATCCAGGCCTATGTAAGGCTTGATGGGGTCGGTGCCGAGAACTTCGAAGTCTTCAAGAAATTTGTGAATATCGGAGATTTCGTCGGAGTAGTCGGTTTCCCATTCAAGACTCATACAGGTGAGATGTCGGTCTTCGTCAAGGAATTTGAAATACTCTCAAAGGCGATACGAATGATGCCCGAAAAATGGCACGGAGTAAGGGACAAGGAGATAATCTACAGGCAGAGATACGTCGAAATGCTTTCAAGCGATGATGCTCTCAGAAGGTTCAAGGTTCGTTCGGAACTGTTCAGGCTTGTTAGAGAGTTTCTTCAGTCTAAGGATTTCATCGAAGTGGATACACCAATGCTCCACTACTTGACGGGAGGGGCATCAGCAAGGCCTTTTAGGACTTACATAAACGTTTTTGAATCGGACATGTATCTTAGAATCGCCGAAGAGCTATTCCTCAAGAGGTATCTCGTTGGTGGATTTGAAAGGATATTTGAAATCGGAAAGAATTTCCGCAATGAGGGAGTATCCTACAAGCATCATCCTGAGTTCACTATGATGGAGCTGTATTGGGCTTATGCGGACTACAACGACATAATGGACATCACCGAAGAGATGATCAATTACGTCGTGCGTGAAATCACGGGTTCTGAAAAGATTACATATCAGGGAAAAGAAATCGACTTTTCCAGACCATGGCGAAGAGTGAGGATGGCAGATTTTATCAAGGAGAATCTAGGCGTAGATATTTTGAAAGACTCCGATGAAGAACTAATAGCCATTCTGAAAAAGAACAATACTGAACTCGAAATCAAGGAAAGGGGCCACTTGATTGAGAAGCTCTGGGATCTCGTCGAACATAATCTTGTGAATCCCACTTTTGTGACCGAGCATCCGGTGATAATCTCCCCACTGTCGAAAGTCCACAGAGAAGATTCTAGAGTGACCGAAAGATTCGAGTTGATAATCAGCTCAATGGAAATGGCCAACGCCTTTAGTGAACTGAACGATCCGATAGAGCAGTACAACCGTTTTCTTCACCAGGCTAGCTTGAGAGATATTGGAGACGAGGAAGCTCAGATGATGGATCAAGACTTCATAAGGGCTCTTGAATACGGAATGCCGCCTACTGGAGGCTTGGGGGTGGGTTGGGATAGAGTAATCATGCTTGTTACAGATTCGCCGTCAATTAGGGATATCATTCCGTTCCCGCTCGTGAGACCGATCTCTTTTGATGAAGAAGAGTCGCTAAGCGACATCGAGGATCTGTAGAGGTGATTTTATGAGTCTGTTTGATCGAATCCAACAAGAGATGAAAGAAGCCATGAAATCCAGGGATTCCCTGAAAACCAACACACTTAGGGGAGTTATCGCTTCAGTGAAGACATATCTTGCGTCTTCTGAAGAAACAAGAGGCGCAGAAGTTACCGATGAGTTGCTGATAGATCTCATTGCGAAGGAAGCTAAGAAACGCGAAGAATCTATTGAGGCTTACGAGAAGGCCGGGAGAGACGATCTCGTTGCAAGCGAATCGGCAGAGCTGGAAATCCTTAAGCGATTTCTTCCTGAGGAAATGACCGTTGATGAAATTCGGAAACTTGCATTGAAGACGATTGATGATTTAAAGGCCAATAATCCGTCAGATCTGGGCAAGGTAATGAGAGAACTGATGGCTAGACTGAAGGGAAGAGCAGATGGCAAGCTGGCCAACAGGATCGTAAGGGAGCTCCTTGAAAGCAGATGAGAATTGAGTTCCTGACTGCAGAAATCGGGAGCACCACTACGGTGCTCTCTGCTTTTTCTTCTGACGCTTCTGGATCGATGAGGTTTCTTGGACAGGGTGAATCCTATACTACAGTTGATGAGCAAGATGTGACAATTGGGATAGAGAAGGCTTTGAGAGCTCTTAAGATATCTCTTCGCATTGACAGTCTTGAATGGGATGCATTCCTCGCATCTTCGAGTGCGGCCGGTGGACTCAGAATGACGGTTCATGGACTTGTTTATGATATGACAGTAAAAGCCGCCAGAGAAGCGGCGCTTGGGGCTGGCGGAGTTATCAAGTTGGTAACTGCTGGCAAGCTCTCAGAAAGAGATCTGAAGAGGATAATGGAAACAAGTCCTAAATTGATTCTTCTTGCGGGCGGGGTAGACTATGGGGAGAGAGAGACGGTAGTGCGCAACGCTGAAGTTCTAGGAAACATAGATCACGAAATCCCCATTGTCTATGCAGGCAATTCCGCGGCAGCCGATGAGGTGGAGGAGATAATCTCGCAGAAGGGGCGAGATATTCACATTGTAGATAATGTGTACCCTCGCATAGATGAACTCAATGTCGAGCCTACCAGAGAAGTAATCAGAGAGGTTTTCTCGAAAAACATTGTAAAAGGACCTGGTATGGAGAAGATCTACTCAATGATCAACAGACCAATAGTTCCTACTCCAGCTGCGGTAATGCTTGCAACAGAGTTATTTTCCAGTTTTCATGGGGACGTTGTTGCTGTAGACATAGGAGGGGCTACAACGGATGTCGATTCCGTTACAGATGGAGACCCCAAAATCGCTTCAATGCTGGTTTCTCCTGAACCGAGATCCAAGAGAACAGTTGAAGGAGATCTGGGGATCTACGTTAATGCCCGTCACGTTGTTGAACACATAGGCAGGGACAAACTGAAAATCGAGTTTCCTCATCTAGATAAAATCGTGAGCAACCTTACTCCCTATCCCAAGGACGCTAATGATGAGGCGTTCTCTGCTCGTTTGGCAACGTATTGTTTCGAGACTTCAATCAGAAGACATGCCGGAGGCCTCAAGCAGTTCTTTGGGCCGACTGGAAGAATAGAAGTGGCTTACGGCAAGGATCTGACTGCCGTTAGGTCAGTAATTGGCACAGGAGGAATTCTCAGCAGGTCTCGGTTTGCCTCGAAGATTATGGAGAGTATAAGAAGTCTATCGGCGAAACATGAAAAGGAACTCCTTCCAAGAAAGGAAGTCAGTCTTTTCAGGGATAGAGACTATATTCTTGGAGCCATAGGTCTGATATCTACTGTAGACTCTTCGTCTGCTGCGGATCTTGCGAAAGCTTCTTTAGAAGAACTTGTAGACATTTGATTGGAGAACGATCCTTCTAGAGTGATTGACAAGCATTTCACCAGGGTGATAGAATCTCCATGAATGCGGGTGTAGCTCAGTTGGTAGAGCATCAGCTTCCCAAGCTGAGGGTCGCGGGTTCGAGTCCCGTCGCCCGCTCCATCTATTTCACATCATAGACCATAAGAGTTGCTTCACCGAGTTGACGGGACTCTCTGAGTTTCATTTCCATTTTACGACTAAGGTTTTCTCCCAACCCTTTGATTCCCTTGCTCAAGATGGGTTCAAACGTGATATGGAGTTCGTTGATTAAACCTTGATTGGCGAATTGATCAAACGTTTCTGCTCCACCTATTAGGCATACCTCCTTGAAACCTCTCTTCTCAAGCTCTTCAAGTAGTTCAAGGAGCGTAGTCGAAGTAAAGAGCAATTCTCTCGAGTTCCGGTATCTCTCCGGATGCCTTGTCAAAACTATATTTAACCTTCCGGATAGAGGTCTTCCGATTGCCTCGTGGGTTTTTCTACCCATAATGACTACTCCTATTCTTGATGTTAGAGATTTGAAGTACTTCTTATCTTCGCTGGATGTCCATTCGCTTCTGTCATCATGAGACAGCGCAATTTTACCGTTTACCGTGCTTGCAAATACTGCAATAACTCGCAGGTTGAACACCTCCCGATCCGCATTTGGTTTCATTACTCGTTGATTGTATCTTTTTTCCCCAACTTCTGGCAACATTCCGAGAGTCAGTTTCAGAAAGATGTGTTATTCTTCTTAAGATGGGAGTGTGAAGGACATCAGGAAGATTAGGTGGCTATTTGTCGTTACGTTGTTGGTCGTAATACTTGGTGCTTGCAGTGACAGTACGAGTCACAGCTTGTCAATAGTGAACATCGAATGTGAAGGTACTATGTGTTATTTGAAGCTGGATGTGTCTTCTCCCGGCAGAGACCTTCCTTCGGTTCTGGTTACCGTCGGTCGATCGCCCCTTGACGGCAATGATGGAATGAAGTTCAAAGGCTCGGAGATCTCCTTTGAGCTGAAAGAGCATGGCACTCATTCGATTTATGTGACTCTGATCGAGGGAAAGAGATTCTTGACTACGCCGGCCTATGCGAAAGCAACCGTAAATCTTCAGCCACCTAACGCTCCGGTATTTCGATGGAATCTCGCACATGGAGAGGTGACTCTGACTTTGGAGACAGAGACCAATGGTTCAGTTACCGACTACCTTATTCTCGTTAACGATACCGAATATGGTTCATCGGATGGGGTCTTTACTTTTCCTATTGAGAGGGACAACGAATACATAGTAAAAGCATTCTCAAGATCTGGTTCCATCACTTCAAAACCCTCAGTAATTGATTTGAGACTTTCTGAGGATTTTCCTCCTGTCGTCGACCTGTCAATAGGACAACCGTATTTGGGAGGGTCACTTGGAGCAGCAATAAGCGACGATTGGGACAGCGTTGCCGATCTTTCGATTAGGGCCTATATTGAAGAAAGTGGAATCCCCCTTCTCTTTGACGGGACAAAGTTGATTCCGGAGATACCTCTTCCGGAAGGACTGAATACTCTTGTAGTTAAAGTGATAGACTCTTCCGGCAACAAGACCGAATGCAGAAGACAGATTCAAGTTATTCGCAAGACTTCGGTTGATCTTCCCGAGCTCTATATTGAAGAGGGTACAATCAGAAATGCAAGATGGAGTGCTTCAGAAGGTCCGGTCGAATTGCAGAGATACAGAGATGGCGAATGGATAACACTTTCTACTCATATGCCAAACGAAAGGTCTTCTGTGATAACCAAGGAAAGCATATCTGAGAATGGCGACTTGTACAGAATTGTTTTCGAGTCAGATAGAGAGAGATTCATGCCTTCAGTTCCGGTGTTCGCGAAAGAAAGTCTGTTCAGGAGATTCAGTACTGAGGTTATCTCGTCCTTCTTGGGAATGGACGCTCTACTAGTTGGAGGTAACGACTACAGGTTCTACGGAAACATTGTTGTAAGAGACGGATCGGTGATGAGAGCCGAATCTGGCTCTTCTCTTACAATTCCTAAGGGTAACACCCTTTTGGTGAGCGGAGTTCTTGATCTAGAAGGGCGGAAGGATCGAATTTCGGTGAACCCGGGAGGTTCAACCGGTACTATTGAAGTTGCAAATAATGGGGTCCTGATTGCGAGAAGCGTGGATTTCAACAACACCAGAATACTGGTTAAGGAAGCTGCTGTAGTTGTCTTTGAGAATTGCACCTTTTCCAGAGGGCTCGAGATAGAAGGAGCGCGTACTGTCCAGATATACGGGAGCAACGTTAAGGGCGAAGTTGTCGTTGAGAACGTTAGAGAAATGCTTGTTCATGTTAGCGACTTTTCGGGAACCGAAGTCACTTTCAGCAATCTCGGAATGGCAATGCTCTCCAGGAGCGATATGAAGTCTCAGACCCTTCGAGTTATCAACTCGCGGATCGAAGTGGTTGATTCTCTTATCGAATCGAAGAGTGTTCTGGTGAACAAGACCTCCCGATTCTCATTTATCGGAGGTCCGTTGATCGATACAGTAATTGAAGTCTCCGGTGCGTCTTCTCTTCATATTGATGAACCTCAAATAATCGGAAGTGTTACGATCGACATTAAAGAGCTGTCGCGTCTATCCGTTCAGAAGAAAGTGGAGGGGTTACTCGAGATTCTTTCAGATGAAAAGTCTGCAATCAAGGTGTTCTGAGCTATGGGAATGAGTTTTAGAGAATTCGATCCGCATGTTCTTGAGCGATTGAAACTGGATTTCACTTCTCCTCATGCTCGTGTAAACCACGGCACGGTATTATTATCCTGGTTTATTGATCCCCCAAAGGGCTCTAGGACTGTTCTTGAACTGGGTTCTGGGAGTGGAGCAATATCGATCTTTCTTGCGAAGACCTTCGGCCTGAAGGCTACCGGGCTGGAGATCGATAGAAATCTCCGCGATATTTCGGTCAAGAACTCATATTCGAACTGCGTGCAAGAACTCACAACTTTCATCAATTGCAATATAGAAGAATACTTGAGAGACAAAAGTGAAGAGGTCTACGATGTAGTGATCGCTAATCCGCCGCATTTCGTTCACTCAGGAGTGGAAAGCCCCGATGAAAGAAGAAACATTGCAAGAAGGACCGATCGTGAATCCGCGAGAATATTCGCCTTTGCCACAGGTAGACTCTTGAAGAACAGAGGCGCGTTCTTTTTTCTGCTGCATCCTAGAGATATGACGAAGTGGTTTCGTCTTCTGGAGGATCAAGGTCTTGGGATTCACAGAGTACGTTTTGCACATGGATCTCTTGACAAACAAGCTCAGCTAGTTCTTTTGAGCGGAAGAAAGGGTTCATCGTCTGAAGTCGTTGTAGAACCTCCAATAGAGATGAGGTGAAAGCTATGTTCGTTAGTATAGAAGGAATAGACGGATGTGGAAAGACCACTCAAATCAAACTCCTCGAAGAGTATTTGAGTCTATTAGATGTGGAGTTTGCAATTGTCAGAGAGCCTGGAGGAACTAGAGCTGGCGAGGAGATCAGGGAGATACTTCTCCACAAGGATTATCCTTTATGCGCCGAATCGGAATTGCTCCTATTCATGGCTGCCCGCGCTCAGATTGTCAGAGAGGTCATAAAGCCAGCTCTTGAGAGCGGTCGCATAGTCATCGCCGACAGGTTCATGGACTCATCAGTTGCTTATCAAGGAGTCGGAAGATGTCTTGGGCGTGAGATTGTCCAGTTGATGAATTCTTTTGCAGTGGCAGACACATTACCTGACATCACCTTGTATATTGATGTACCGGCTGATGTTGCTATCTCGCGGATGAGAAAAGAAAGGAAAAATGATAAAATAGAAGTAGAGAGTTTAGAGTTTTTCGAAAGAGTAAGAAAAGGATACGAAGAATTGATGGCTGAGAATAGAGAGAGATTTGTTGTTATAGACGGAACAAACAGTGAAGAGAGAGTGCAACAAGACATCAGAAAGGCTTTGTCAGTTTTCTTAGGAAAGAGGAAGCCAAATGGGAGGTGACGATAATGTACTTCGACAAGTTTTCTGAAGGCGCTGCCCAAGTATTTGTGACAGCCCAGGACGAGGCTAGAAGTCTCGGCCACCCTTACGTTGGAACTGAACACCTCCTCCTAGCGATCATCAAGGTTGATAATGAGCAAACAACTAGGATTCTGAGAAACTACTCGATTACATACGAGAGAATCTCCAGAGAAGTTACTTCTATGGTTGGAACGAATGTACATCAGTCTGTAGTTGGGGCTCCACAGATGACCCCGAGAGCAAGGAGAGTTATCGAGCTAGCAAATGACGAGTCGAAGATGCTCGGACAAGACAAGATTGATGTGGAACACATTATGCTCGGGATCGTTCGCGAAGGAGAAGGAATCGCGGCCCACATTTTGAAGCAGATGGGAGTGAACTTGTCGCAGCTTAGGAGAGAGATCATTGAAAACATCACGGGCGACTGGGAAGAAGGAGGAAGTGAGCAGCCTGATAATGTTTTCGTTCAACAAAGTCCGACAATGAGTTCAGCGATTAAGCAGCTTGAGGGCTTTGGCACCGATCTTACTGCTATGGCCAAAGCGGGAAAACTAGATCCGATTGTTGGTAGAGAGATTGAAAGGCAGAGGCTAATGGAGGTTCTTTCCAGACGGAAGAAGAACAATCCCGTCTTGATTGGAGAACCTGGCGTCGGAAAGACGGCGATTGTTGAAGGACTCGCACAAATGATTGTTGATGAAGAGGTTCCCGAGACACTCAAGAATAAAGTCATTTTTGCACTGGATGTAGCTTCACTCATAGCCGGGACAAAGTACAGAGGTGAATTTGAGAAGAGACTGAAGAAACTCATCCATGTTGTGAAATCCAACGGGAATATCATTCTGTTCATAGATGAAGTCCATACGATAGTTGGCGCTGGTTCGGCTGAAGGTGCCGTAGATGCTGCAAATATCCTAAAGCCAGCTTTGGCCAGTGGGGAGATTAGATGTATAGGCTCGACAACTCCTGATGAATACAGGAAGTACATAGAAAAGGATGCAGCTCTGGAGCGGAGATTTCAGAAAATCTATGTGACCGAACCGTCTCCCGAACAGTCTGTAGAGATTCTGAAAGGTATAAGACACAAGTATGAACTTCACCACAAAGTTCATTATACAGATAAGGGTCTGGAGGCGGCGGTAACTTTGTCACATAGGTACGTGTCTGACAGATTCCTTCCTGACAAGGCAATAGACATCATTGACGAGGCAGGTTCCAGGGCCAGACTGAAGAAACTCACAGTACCGAATGAGTTGAAGAACATGCAGGGAGAGATCGAGGTTCTTAAGATAAAGAGAGAGACAGCTGCAGCAGATCAAGAATATGAGAAGGCGGCTCAGCTTAAAGAGAAAGAACGTCTGATACAGCAGAAATATAGAGACGGTTATAACGAATGGAGAAGCAGGGTCGATTCCGAGATAGTAACTCTCGATGATGATGAAGTCGCCGAGATCGTATCCAATTGGACTGGGATTCCGCTCAGAAAACTTGAGGAGACCGATAGCGAGAAGTTGCTGACTCTTGAATCCGCGTTACACGAAAGGATAGTATCCCAGGACGAAGCAATTACCGCCGTTGCAAAGTCAATTAGGCGTGCTAGGAGCGGTCTTAAAGATCCTAGAAGACCGATTGGAGCCTTCCTATTCTTAGGTCCTACAGGAGTCGGAAAGACTGAACTAGCGAAGGCCTTAGCCGAGTACTTGTTTGGGGATGACAAGGCCCTTGTCAGGTTCGACATGTCGGAGTATATGGAAAGGTTCTCCGTTTCCAGGCTTATTGGAGCACCTCCAGGCTATGTTGGTTATGACGAAGGCGGAACCCTGACAGAACGAATAAGAAAGAGGCCTTTTTCGGTGATACTTTTTGATGAGATTGAGAAGGCACATGCCGATATTTTCAACATTCTTCTACAGATAATGGACGATGGTAGACTTACCGATTCGCAGGGTAGACAGGTCGACTTCCGGAATACCATAGTTATAATGACAAGCAATTTAGGCGGGGAATTCATAAACAAAACGAAATCTTCGATAGGTTTTGTCGAGTCTATTCAGGAGGAAAAAGAATATGAGGCCATGAAAACTTCTGTCCTCGAAGAGGTAAAACGAACTTTTAGACCTGAGTTCCTTAACAGACTCGATGAGGTAGTAGTATTCCATCAACTAACCAAAGTTCAGATTAAGTCGATAATCGATATACTAATGAACGATATGAGAAAGAGACTTAAGGAGAAACGCTTGAGATTGCTTCTTTCGGAAGCAGCTCAGGACTTTCTGGTCGATGAAGGGTTCAACCCTGTATATGGTGCTCGACCACTGAAGAGAGCTATCCAGAAGTACGTTGAAGATCCTCTTTCCGAAGAACTTCTCAGAGGAAGATTCCAAGAAGGGGATCTAATAACGGCTGAAGTTGACAACAGAGTTCTCGTCTTCAAGAAGAAGAAGGATGAGAAAACTGAAGTGAAAGCAGTTACCTAGAGCTCATTCCAGATAAGATAGCAAGGGGGGCAGTTTCTCGCCCCCCTTTCTGGAATCTAAGGATAGGGGGTGCAGTAGCCGCAGCAAAGCGGTTGTAAATGATGAAGAAGAGAAGAAGTTACGTTTGCGAAGTCTGTGGTTATGATTCCCCTGCCTGGTTCGGCCGTTGCCCTTCCTGCGGCGAGTGGAATACCGCGGTGTCTTTTACTGCAGAAGGAAGCCGCGAAGAAGCTTCCTCGATTGCAGACCTAGAGGCTAGACCTCTTTCTGAAATCGACACTAGACAATCCTTGAGAATAGACACTCACATCGAAGAGTTGAACAGATCTCTTGGCGGCGGTATAGTACCCGGTAGCGCAATTCTTGTCAGTGGAGAACCTGGAATTGGGAAGTCTACTCTGATGCTGCAACTATCAGACTTGGTGGCAGATGAGAGACCCGTTCTTTATTTATCTGGGGAGGAATCTGTCCATCAACTGAAGTTGAGGGGCGACAGACTTCGGCTACTAAACAAGGAACGAATAGAAGTTGTATCCACTAACGAAATAGACGCTCTCAGATCGCTTGAGATTGGAAAGTACGGAATGCTGGTGGTAGATTCATTGCAGACCATAAGGGTGTCAAGCGCTCCTTCTTTACCCGGTTCTGTGGTGCAAGTCAAGGAGTGTGCAAACATGCTCGTTTCACTGGCGAAGACCTCTGAAATACCTGTTATGATAGTATCTCACATAACTAAAGGTGGGCAAATCGCTGGTCCAAAGCTTGTGGAGCATCTTGTCGACACAGTCCTTTATTTCGAATCAAGCAAGACGGGATACAGGTTCCTTAGAACCGTGAAGAATCGATTTGGTCCATCCGATGAAATCGCCGTCTTCGAAATGACTGCGGAAGGGCTGAAAGAGGTTCCTGACATAAGTAGCCTCTTTGTTGAGGATTACACAAGTGCTCCCGGCAACGTAGTATCGGTTATCTACGAAGGCTCGAGATCCTTTCTGGTAGAAGTTCAGGCGCTCGTTTCGAAACCAGTATATGGAACCCCCAGGAGGCTATCAACCGGAGTGCCACTAGAAAGACTGCTTCTAGTAACCGCCGTGCTGAATAAGAGGGCGGGTATTCCACTGGACAGTCTTGATCTATACCTTAACGTTGCAGGAGGGCTTCAGATAGAGGATACCGGTGTTGACTTGGCAATTGCAGCAGCTTTGATATCTTCGTACTCCGATACATCAATGTCTGAAGGTGTAGGCTTTTTTGGTGAGATCGGCCTCGACGGGACCATTCGCTCAGTATCTTCAACAGAGAAGAGGCTGGAGAGAGCTAGAAAATCATCTTTCTCAAGGATAGTCTCGCCAGAGGGAAGAAATGGTATAAAAGATGTGAAGCAACTCTTGAAAATCATCGGAGGTATGAAGAGTGGAAAGGAGTGAACTAATAGAGAAAATCAAGAAGATTGCGCCGGGGACTCCTTTAAGACATGCTCTCGATGATATACAGGATGCCAGCGTGGGAGGTCTGATTTTCTTTGTCGATGACTACAAGAAGTATGGTCAGCTTATGCAGATAGGGTTTCTTCTGAACTGCCAGTTCAATCCTAACAAGTTGTATGAGTTAGCCAAAATGGATGGTGCGATCGTGGTGGATGATGATCTCACAACGATAGTCGGAGCTAACGTTCAGCTGATTCCCGATCACACGATCCCGACCAATCAGACAGGCATGAGGCACAGGGCTGCCGAAAGAATGGCTAAAGAGACGGGCAAGATGCTTGTTGCGGTCTCAAAGAGAAGAAATACGATGACTATCTTTTTGGGCGATTACACTTATACCTTGAACAGTGTTGAGACGCTTACCTCTAAAATAACTCAGACAATAAGAACGGCAGAGAAGTACAAAGAGGCCTTCATTGAGGCGCTGCAGGGAATAGAATTCATGGAGCGAGCAGGTTCACTCACGCTCTTTGATGTTGTTAAGACAATACAAAAGGGACTGATGGTCCTTCTAATTTGCGAGGAAGCAGAGTTTACAATAGCCGAATTAGGTAACCACGGAAGATTCCCTGCATTGCAACTAGCAGAGATTTTGGTGAATGTTAATGAAGAAATCGAAAGTCTCGTCCTGGATTTCAGTGAACAGTTACTTGATCAGGATAATCTTGAAGAGGCAATCGGAAAATTGAGGAATCTAAGCGAAAAAGAGATAAGCAGTTTCGGGGTAATATTGAGACATCTTGGATACGAAATTAACACTGCCTCTCAGGCTGTTGAGTATTTCATTAGATCAAGAGGAATACGTTTTGCTCGGCATATACCTAGAATTCCTCTTCAGGTCGCAATAAACCTGGGCAAGGAATTTGGGACGCTATCTAATCTTCTTGAGGGAACGGAAGACGAACTGATGGATGTCGACGGAATTGGCGAAAAGCGTGCCTCTGCAATAAGACACGCAATTGAAGTTTACAAGAAGTCCGGCGAGATCACAATTCCAGGTTTCTGAGCTCCTTAGAGAGATCTTTAAGCTCTTTCTTCGAAATTCTCTGAGGGAAACCTTTGTCAAGAATCAATTCCCCTGAATTCCAAACCTTATCAAAACTCGTGTCAAAGAACGATTTCAGGACCAATTGAAGTGTTATAGGCAAATGAGAATCGAACTTTTCCAGGTCAAGGCAGGACCTCGACAACGCCAGGTCGGCCGAATAGCCTTCTTTAAGCACTCCCGTACTTTTTCCGAACAACTTCTGGAACAACCTGTGGTTGTTATCGAAGAGAGTCTTTCTTATCTCATAATCGATGAGATAATTGTCGAAACCCCTGTGGTACCTTTCAGTAAGAATAACTTCCTTTGCCTCTCCCAACATATCCGAACCAATGAATCCTGTACCCAAACAAACTTGCATCCCCCGACCGAGTAGGTCGGATATGTTTGACTGAAAGCTACCTGCGTACATTTCTGATCTGAGTGATTTCGTCACGAAGATTCTCCGGGAAGAGATAATATCCATGTCAGTTTCGCTTAGATTACCTCCGTAGATGACACCACATTCGGATCCAAGGATACCGTTTTTCAGGAGTCTCTCTATAAGACTCTCTCCCCACCTGAGAAGGCAAGTCTCATTCTCTCTCTTCATGTCGAAAATGAAGAGGTTCAGATTCATCCCTTTTTCGTACAGCTCTCTCAATTTTCTCAGGCTATCTTCGTTATAGGTGGCAAGCTCACTTACGTAGACTATTGGGCAGAACGTGGAGTCGCGAGTAACGCTTTCCCAGCGCTCCGCGATGTTGTCAATTGTCTCCTCGGTCAATATAGGTCCGACAGCAAGGTAAACTCCGTACTTGGCTGCGACTTCCTTGTAGAATGTTGGATCGATTTCAGGATGATCGACTATTGGGCTGCTGATTGCGACAGAACCACTCCTGATTGCTTTCAATACGGCGACTTCCGCAGAAAGCCTTACTAAAGAAGGGTTAATCTCGCTTCTGACGGATTCCAGCAGATTGCTGAAAAAGCTTTTGTTAGTCTGATTATCTTTAAGAAGTTTCAATGGGTATGAGGAGATGCTGGAATAGACGCTGTAATGTGCATTAAAAAACGAAGGCAAGAGAATTCCCCTTTCGCCGTCGATTATCTCTTCGTCTTCTTGGATGCTGTACTCTCTCCTCGGTCCGACAAAAGTGATCTTCCCATTCTCAAATCTAACCAAAGCATCATCCACAAGAGGGTTCTTCAGATCATTTGTGAATGCCAAAACATTAGTTACGATCATCTGGAACCACCTCTTTTTGATTCGAAATAGGATCTGATAACGTAACACTCAAAGCTGAATAATTTAGGGATAATCTTGAGTCGTTTTCCAGGTTCTTGAAATATCCTGTACAGCCACTCAAGGCCGGCTTTCTGCATGAACAAAGGAGCTCTCTTCAGATCGCCTGAGATAACATCAAAAGAACCACCGACTCCCATCAAAAGCATGGCGTTAAGTCTGTCAAGGTTCTTCGCAATCCAGATATCTTGTCTTGGAACACCCATACCGACAAAAACAATATCCGCTGATGAATTGTTTATTTTCGAAACGATTGTATCACTTTCCTCTTGTGTGAAAAAGCCGCTGTGATACCCAACGATGTCTATTAGTGGAAATCTTTGTTTTAGTTTTTCGGTAGTCTTTGTTACGATACTCTCTTTCGACCCCAGAAGGAATATCTTTTGACCCACCCCGGATGAAAGTTCGCAGATTTTAAGCATTAGGTCTATTCCGGGTACTCTTTCAATTCTTTGTTTTGAAATCAGCTTGATCGCTTTCAGCACACCGCTACCATCGGGAACTACATAATTGACTGTACTCAGAGCCTTCTTGTATTCTTCGTTGTTGATGTATTCATAAGCAATCAAGGCGTTGAGCGTGAGCACATGTGATCTCACTCCCAATTGCGTTCGCTGTATGAGCTCATCGGCTGCAGAAACGAGGTCTTTTTCCTGGAGATCAAAATCAAGGAACTGCAAACACACACCTCCACACTTCATTAAAGCACAAATGAAAACCTTTTCAACGAAAAGAGGAAGGCTAAGCCTTCCTCTGGTGCCGAGGGCGGGAATCGAACCCGCACGGGGCTCTCAACCCCAGCGGATTTTGAGTCCGCCGCGTCTGCCAGTTCCACCACCTCGGCCAGCAATAAAACTTTACCATCAATGATTATTGGTGTCAACGAGCGTTCACTCAGAAATAAGCATAGAAATCACTTTGGAATGCAAGCCAGGTAAGAGTTATCAGTTGCCAAGCAACTCCTCAAGCGAAAAACAAAACTCAGGCATTCCAACTGCCCAGGGACCGATTTCGTACGGTTGGAAGTAAATGCAGAGCCTTCCTCCCTTAAGGTAGAAGCCCTGATCCGACGTGACTCCTTCAAAGTACTCAGGCCAGAGATCATCGCGGGCAGAGATTTCTTCCTTAATCAATCCGTTCAATTTCTCTTCAGTTTTTTTGCTTCCGAGAATGTTGTGCAAAGCAACAAGTCGGGACTTCTCCAGATCGATGTTATACGTTCTTCTCGATGCGTTTGGATGTGCGCCTCCGGTGAACTCACTGAAGACCATGTCTATGCTTAGAATTCCATCACTAAGATAAGCGGAGTAAACAACATAGACATCGAAAGTTCTGAATGGCCACTCAGAAGTCTTAGACTCTTCAAAAGCTTTCCGGGCCAATTCCTCGATTTCGCTTCTATACTGGGATATTTCACCCTCGATAGTAGAATTCAGAAACTGCTCGAAAGGTCTGTCTCTAAGTCCATTGACTGAAGGTATCTGTACATTTACGGCACAGATTTCGGAATCCTCAATTAAATTCTCTCCAAGAACGGAGATCAGTTTCCCTTGAGAAACAAAGATCTGCTCAGGAAGATCGACCGTATAGGAGAAGACAACGGCCAGTGCAATAAATAGATAGCCTGCTATCAACAGCTTACGCATACAATTCCCTCCTTTTGATCACTTGAAAGACCGGTTCGGTATTCTTCACAACCGGAAGCGTTCTCCTGCGATCATCTAGTAAGATCATATCACTGACAAATCGGGATTAGTTGCCTATCAAGAAAGTGTGGATCGTGATCATTGAGAGATCAATGGCTACAGATATTGATTGTCGCAGAATCAGGAAAGTTTCTAATCGTTCAAGCTCTGTTATCGTTTCTCACAACGGTCTTCTGTACAGAATGAGCAGTGATTTGCAGCAAATATCGGTTCCGAAAAAGCACAAACGCTTCGCAATGTTTCTGACAACTACAGAATTCGAAAACGGGCGCTGAATTCATTCAGCAAAAAAGCCTTATTCCGGTGCTATGATTATCACATGGGGGGGTGATAGTCTTGATTGCAGAAATAACCCTAGATATGGTGAGGGTGACAGAGGCGGCGGCCCTCTTTTCTAGTGTTTATCTTGGCCGCGGTAACAAAGAAGCAGTAGATCAAAGAGCTGTAGATGCAATGAGAGGTATTTTAGATTTGCTCGACATGAAGGGAACCATAATCATTGGCGAAGGAGAAAAGGACGATGCACCAATGCTGGCTGCCGGAGAGCATGTTGGAAAGTGGAATGACGACGATCCGGAAGTCCTTATCGCTGTTGACCCGGTAGATGGAACCAGGTTGGTTGCGAATGGAAGATCTAATGCGTTAAGCGTGATTGCAGCAACTGAAGGAGGCAAGGTAGCTCCTTTACCAACCTACTATGTAGACAAATTGGCGGTTGGAAAGGAGCTTGCAGGAAACCTGGATATCGACGCAACTCCACGAGAAAACCTCCGTATCGCGGCAGCTATCCTTGGTGTCAAAGTATCGGAACTGACGGTGACAATGCTCGATCGAGAGAGGAACTACCCTCTCGTTGAGGCCGTTAGAGCTGTCGGTGCAAGAATCAGACTGATCAATGATGGAGACATTGCTGCGGCAATCGCGACTGCTCTTCCTGATGGAGGGACAGAAATCTACATGGGCGTTGGAGGCTCTCCAGAAGCAGTTCTGGCTGCAGCGGCACTTCAGTGTATGGGTGGTGAGATCCAGGTGAAGTGCTGGCCAAGAGATTCAGAAGAGATTGAAAAGGTAGATAATTCTTCGTTTGAGCTTGATAGAGTCTATCGAACAAAGGATCTGATTGATGGTGAGGAGGTTGTCTTCAGCGCCACCGGAATAACTGACGGTTCATTCCTGAAGGGTGTTCGCTTCACCCATAACCAGGCTATAACCGATTCTATCGCCATGCGATCAAGCACCAGAACGGTTAGGAGAATAAGGGCTTATCACGAAATCGCCTATAAGACCATTACAACGAAATCGGGAGGTGAAGTCTTCATTTTCAACAGCTTGCTTGGTAAGAGAGGTTAGTAGTTTATCCGCAGTTCTTTACTTCCCTGAGTTTGGAGGTCTGAAGTCGTTTCAAATCACAATTGATCTGCTTTTCATTTTGCGGACAGCTACCACTAGTTAAAGTGCTATAATTGCCGCAAAACAGAGGGGGGAGACTCTGTGATTTGCGTCTTGGTGAACGACACCGATTTTGGGACATCTGTATCGCCTGTTGAAAGCGCTTTGGAGACAGCAGGCGTAGCATACAGAACCTGGAGGATATTTCTTGAGGGCTTTCCTGAAGATGGATCGGGATGTGATGGTCTGGTTCTGTCAGGAGGCTTCTCGATGAGCGAGTATTTCGATGGTGGTGCTCTTTCTTGGGGAGCCTCATTTGTTAAGGATTTTCATGGTCCTGTTCTGGGTATTTGTCTGGGAATGCAAATCTTGGCTCGGCTCTTTCAGGAATCCTTGGTAGCCTCGCGTGAGCTCGGAGTATCAAAGGTTAGGTTGGACACTTCGAATGAGCTGTTCAGGGGAATGAAATCGGAAGTGAATGCCTATCAGCGTCACAACTATGGCCTTCCATACATTCCCGGTGGCTATTATCAAATTGCATGGGGGGAATCGACCTTCATACAAGGGATAGCTTCTCTTGACGGATCGCGATTCGGTGTGCAGTTCCATCCAGAGGAAATCGAACTTGGTTCTGAAGAAGAGTTGCTGAGAATCTTCTCCAACTTCTCGACTATAGTTAATTCTCGCTAGACAGCTATTCAGGAGGGGAAAATGAAAATAGGCATTATTGGTGTTGGCAACATAGGTGGTATTTTTGCGAACAGACTGCTTCACGAGCTGCATGACCTTGAGCAGCTTTACTTGCTGGACAGGAATCTCGACAGACTCTCCGGTCTTTCTGCCGAAAGTGAAAAAGTGGTAATCGCAAAGAGTCCAAATGAAGTTCTTTCCAATTGCACCCACGTGATCATTTCGGTGAAACCTCAAGACTGTGGGGAGCTATTCCTGGAGATAATTAACGGAAAGAACGACGGTCCAGTGGTTATCAGTACTATCACCGGGATAGAAATCAAGGTCATTTCGAAGAATACAGGACTGGAGAAGATTGCAAGGATCATGCCAAATGTTCCGAGCGCTATCGGACGAGGGGTAACGGGATTCGTCTGCTCGACTTCTTTGACCGGAAGGGAGAAGAGAGAAGTGGAGAGAATTCTTCTTACGATGGGCGACATAGTTGAGGTCCGTGAAAAGGACCTCGCAGCTGTAACGGCTTTGAGTGGAAGCGGTCCTGCATTCGTCTTCGTGATAGTGGAATCGCTGATCGATGTTGGTTTGAAGATGGGCCTTTCCTATGATGTCGCTAGAGAGCTAATTTTAGGAACTCTCGGAGGGTCTGTTGAACTCCTCAAAGTTAAAGGCAATCACCCGGGCGAATTCAGACATCTAGTAACTTCCCCAGGAGGAACAACCATCGAGGGAATTTACTCCTTGGAAAGGGAAGGACTTAGGGGAACCATAATGAAAGCGTTGTTTGACACTTACCTAAGAGCAAGGGAGATAAATTCCGAACTGGAGGTGACCGAAGATGGATCTGCTAAGTAAGGGAGAGAGAGTTAGGAATGCCTCCAGAAAACTCAGGCTGATCACCACAGAAGAGAAGAACGATGCAATTTCAATGATTGCTAAAGAGATTGAAATGCATAAGGATGTGATTCTCAGAGCAAATGCTGTCGATGTCTCCAACGCCAGAGAGAAAGGAACGAAGGAATCGCTGATAGACAGGCTAGCGCTTTCTGAAAGTAGGATACAAGCCATGGTTCAGGCTTGTCGCGAAGTTATAGTGCTGCCTGACCCGGTAGGCGAAATAGAGAGTACGCGGCTACAGAAAGACGGCCTTCGAATTTCGAAGGAAAGAGTGCCGATAGGAGCCATCGGAATGATATTCGAGTCAAGGCCCAATGTAACTGTTGATGCATCGATCCTTGCCATAAAATCGGGAAATTCTATCCTTTTGAAGGGAGGAAGCGACGCTATTAACTCGAACAAGGCCATCGTACTGATAATGAAGAAAGCACTTTCTCTGGCCGGGCTTCCGGATGGTTCCATTGAGTTGGTTGAAGATACTTCACGCGAAGTAGTGAAAGAGATGTTGGAGATGAACCAGTACCTTTCTCTTATAATCCCAAGAGGTGGCGCTGCTCTCATCAAGTTCGTTGTTGACAATTCTAGAATCCCGGTTATAGAAACCGGTACTGGTAATTGTCACATCTTCGTCGATTATGGTGCTGATTTGGAAAAATCGGTTTCGATTGTCGATAATGCGAAGACTCAGAGGCCAGGTACCTGCAATGCAGTCGAGACATTACTTGTCCACAGAATGATTGCGGCCGAGTTTATTCCTCGGGTCGCCAGTGTTCTTACCGCAAAGGGAGTAGAGCTCAGAGGTTGCGCAGAATCGATAAAATACTGGAAAATGAATCCTGCGACCGAAGAGGACTACTTCGATGAGTTTCTCGATCTAATACTTGCAATCAAGGTCGTAGAGAACGTAGAAGAAGCTATGCAGCACATTGAGAAGTACTCATCGGGACATTCGGAATCGATATTAACAAATGACTACTCCAACTCCAGGCAATTCCTTAGATGCGTAGATTCTGCTGTTGTCTACGTAAACGCTTCAACAAGATTTACGGACGGTGGAGAGTTTGGGTTCGGGAGTGAAATAGGTATCAGCACCCAGAAGCTTCATGCACGCGGTCCGTTTGGCCTGAAGGAACTTACAAGCTACAAGTATACGATACTAGGGGATTACCAGGTGAGAAAGTAATGTCAAGAATCGTGTTGAAAGTCGGATCAAACCTCCTGGTAAAAAGAGATGGCGAGATCGACAAGAAGTACATAACAGAGCTAGCAAGGGAAATAGCTATTCTGAAGTCGTCAGGTAATCAGGTTGTTCTTGTCTCTTCAGGGGCTAAAGCAGCGGGCTTCGGTTATCTTGAAGGGAGAAGAACATCTAGCGATTTGTACATGAAGCAGGCTCTTTGTGCTGCGGGTCAGGTTCAGCTAATGAAACTATACGAAAACGTGTTCGATCTTTTTGGCGAGAGAATAGCTCAGATCCTGGTCAACAGAGACGATTTTGGAGACAGGAAGCGATTTCTTAACCTGCGGAATACTCTTATAGGGTTGATAGAATTGGGTCTGATCCCTGTAGTGAATGAGAACGACACAACATCTACCGAAGAGATAATGTTTGGAGACAATGACATTCTCGCCTCGATGTTTGCAATAGGATGGCAGGCCGATCTTCTGATACTGATGTCCACTGTAGAGGGAATCGTAGACGAAAACGGTGAAGTGATTTCGGTGTTTGATACATCTAGGAGACTAAAGAACATAGAGAACTCCTCGTGGGGTACAGGAGGCATTAAGACCAAAATAAGAGCTGGACGGGCCGCATCTGCAAGCGGTATCAGAAGCTGCATCTGTAATGGGAGAGACTTGAATAACATAGAGAGATTTGCAAAGGGTGATGACATTGGAACCGTATTTCCCTCGATAGAATCGCCAGGTGCCCGGAAAACGTGGATTGGATTTCTCTCTACTCCGAAAGGGAGTATTAAGATCAACCGAGGCGCAGAAGGCGCAATTGCAAGAGGAAAGAGTCTCTTGGCCATAGGCGTGGAAGAAGTATCTGGAGACTTTTCTGAAGGCGAGGTGGTTAGTATACTCTCGGTTGATGGGTCGGAAATTGCGAGGGGAATCTCTAACTTCACCTCGCTTGAAGTCGATAAGATAAGGGGAGTTAGAAGCGACAGGATATCATCGATTCTTGGTCACGACTGCGCAAAAGTTGTGGTCCATATTGATAACTCTTACCGTATCTGATAGCTCTGGCTGAGCAAAGATTAGCTGCCTTCTACAGAGGGAAGGAAACCGGGATCAGCGAACTATCACTGTAATAGTAAACCGCCTCATGAAATGCTTGACGACAGCTTTCTAGCTTTGTTTTCCGGTCAAGCCGGTGAGAATCTGTGAGAGACGCTTATTTGGCGCTAAGCCGAGAGTAATTGACTTGTTTCTATTGACATCGTTATATACTCTTACTGAAATAGTCGTTGGAGGTAGGATATGTTTGATTTTCCCGAATATGTTTACTCTGATGTTAGGGTAGAGGAAGTCTCGAATAGCAATATAGTTGTTACTCTAGGAAGAACGGATAACATGAAGGAACAGAAATACGTTGCGGCTTTCATCAGGATTTTCGATGGAGAGAGGTGGTATTTCAGTTCTACTACGGACCTGAACTCTGTTCAAGGTGAGATCTACAGGCTGGCAGATCTTGCTAAAAAGAATCCATCTATCGAAGCGAACCAGATAGTTCAGAAGTTTCAGGTAAACAAGGGTTCGTTTTTGAGATTCGAGAAATCATCGGATATCTCAACTATACCTCTTAAGGAGAAGCGCGATATTCTTTCTACCTATTTTCCCATAGTCGAAGAAAGTGGTCTCGTGAGATTTTGGAGGGGCCAATACGTAGACCAGAGAGTTGTCAAGAGCTTCTTATCCAGCAAGGGAGCAGATTTGAAGTTCGATTATCAAAGGGTGGGCTTCAGAATGCTCTATCAAATGGCCGATGGAGAAGAGCAGCTTATGGACAGATTCGACCTTGCCGGTAACGAGTTAGAATCGATCAAAGAACTTTCCGAGGACGTCAGGAAGTCAGTTGAAGCTTCTGAATACTTCATAAGAAACGCAAAGTCTGTGATCCCTGGAAGATATCCGGTGGTTCTTTCTCCAGAGGCGGCAGGTGTGTTTGCGCATGAGAGTTTTGGTCATAAGAGTGAATCAGACTTCATGCTCGGAGACGAGACGATGATGAAAGAGTGGAAAATAGGCAGAAAGGTCGGCAGCGAAATCCTTTCAATAGTAGATGATGGAAATAAACCTGGAGTAGGTAACGTTGTTTTCGATGACGAGGGAACAAAAGCTGAAGAAACTTACTTGATAAAGAACGGTTGTCTTTCAGGGAGGCTTCATAGTGCCGAGACTGCTGCCGCTCTAGACGAGGAGTTGACGGGAAACGCCAGGGCCGTGAGCTTTGAGTTCGAACCTGTAGTTAGGATGACGACTACCTACATCCTGCCGGGAAGGCTCTCCTTTGATGAATTACTTTCAGGTATCAAAGAAGGACTCTATGTCGATTCACTAAACCATGGTTCAGGAATGTCTACATTCACTCTCGCTCCCTGCAGAGCTTATATGATCAGAGATGGAAAGATCGCTGAGCCTGTGAAGATTTCTGTTGTGACGGGAAGTGTTTTCCAGACTCTTAACGAAATAGAGGGACTAACCGAGGAATTCAAGCTTCTGTCATTTGCGCTTGGAGGATGTGGAAAGATGGAACAGTACCCTCTTCCCGTTGGATTCGGCGGACCGTACGTGCGTGTACGTTCGTTGAATGCTCACTAGGAGGTGCTGACTATGACTAAAGAGAGACTTGTCGTTCATTATACAGAGAGTGCTGTGAAGATAGTTCAAACTCGGGTTACTTCAGTAAGAAAGAAAGACATTCTTCGAACTTCAATTCGTCTTTACGATGGTAAGTCAATGGGTGTTGCCGGTGCTTTTGGAAATTGCGATGAGCGAGAGCTCATAAAAAAAGCAAGAGAATCTCTCGAGCTTGGAATTCCTTATGCTTGCGAACCTTGCAAAGAACTAAAGAGAGAAGAACAGCACGAATCAGATCTTCAGAACGAGGCGGAGCTTCTGGAAGCTGCAGAAGATATCCTTGAGAGACTGAGAAGAGATCAGCCACAATTCAGTTTCAGTCATTTATTCAAGTCGGCTAGGGTAGAGTCTTTTCTGGAGAATGATCTCGGTCTTGATCTGAGATCGTCTCGAGAATCTCTCAGCATGGAACTAGTAATAAAGGACAAACAGTCATCTAACATTATCGATGCAATGACAGGATACGAAGGAAGAGAGTTCCGAAAGGATTCGTTTGTAGGACTGACTAATATGATTTGTGATGCATACAAGAACCAGCTCCACGACATAGAAGAAGGAGTATATCCGGTAGCTTTCATGTCGGGCGACATGACGTATTACAAGAAACTCTATGAGTCTTTGAATGGGATGCTGTTTGGTTCTGGCGGATCCCTTTTGTCAGGGAAAGTCGGTGAGAAGATCTTTTCCGATAGAGTCACTCTCTTGCAGACGCGTAACGTCGATGATGGTTTCTTCGAACCGTTTTTTGATCTAGAAGGGACTGTAAATCAGTTGGATAGATTTGCTCTAATTGAGAGCGGAGTGCTAAAGTCGCCATATACGGATAAGAAAACGGCTACAACTTTTAATCTACCTCATACTGGTTCTGCAGGTGGAGAGTACGATGGTTTGCCGGAGCTGGGGATACCGAAGCTTAAATTCGCTGAATCACAGGAAACTGCAAAACAGCTTCTCAAAGGTCAGAAGGCTATCTTCATTCTAATTGCCAGTGGAGGAGACTTCACACAGGACGGGCGCTTTGCAACCCCGGTTCAACTTGCCTTCCTGTTTGATGGAGAGAGGTTTGTCGGAAGGCTCCCCGAGCTGAGTTTGAGTTCTCATATGTATGATATGTTTGGCAAGGACTTTCGCGGGGTCTCAAACGACGATTTTCTGGGAGCGGAGAATTCGAAGATGACGATAATAGATATGAAGGTGAGCAAACTGTAGCGTTTTTCTTCCCAATAGTCTGGAGGTGTGATGTGCGCCCGATAGCAATAGTTGGAGCCGGAATGATGGGAAACGTTCATGCTCGGTCATATAGAACGATAGATGAAACGAGTCCCTTATCGATAGTCGATCCAGTTGGAAGCAGAGCGAAGGTTATCTCCGACAAATATCGAGCAATCGCTGCAAGTTTTGATGAAATCCTTGCAGATGACGAAATAGAAATAGTTGATATCTGCACGCCGACTTTCACTCACAGAGATCTTGTAGTCAGAGCTCTCGAGGCGGGCAAGCATGTCTTCTGCGAAAAGCCGGTAGCACTGAAGATTGAAGACGCCGTGGCAATGGACAAGGCGGCCAAAAAAAGCGGCAGAGTGTTTATGGTGGGCCACGTCGTACGCTTCTTTCCGCAGTATATTAAGGTTAGAGAACTCGCTTCCTCAGGTGACGTTGGCGAAATCGTAATGGCTAGACTTTACAGAGGAGGATCCTTTCCCTCGCACGGTATAGATAACTGGTTTGCAGATATCACCAAAAGCGGCGGGGTCTTCATCGATCTCTCCATACACGATTTTGATTTTCTTAGAAAACTGCTTGGCCCGGTGAGAACCGTCGAAGCGAGGTCCGTAGAACTCAGCTCGACAGTGAAAAAGCCTTCTTTCGATCACGGCATGGCGATTCTGAGGTTCGAGTCCGGCGCACTGGCCCACATCGAAGGCAGCTGGGCCGAACCGGCCGACATGCCGGTTGGATTTGGAACATCTTACGAGTTCATCGGCACTAAGGGAATGATCACGAACAGCTACGAGAGAGAAACTACGCTTCGCCTTCAAACCTCAATCGACGGCAAGCCCCTATACTCTCAAGAGAATCCGATCTTGAATGATCCATATACCGAGGAGCTGAAATCGTTCATACTATCGATAGAGGAAGGCAAAGAAGTCCCGGTGAGCTGTGAAGAGGCTACAGAATCGTTGAGAGTTGCACTGGCAGCCAACCTGTCGGCGAGACTGTTGAGACCGGTAGAACTCTCGGAGGTGTCGTGAGATGACTAGAATTTCGATTCTTGGAATAGCTCACATGCATGGCTACAGCTACGTCAAAGCGTTGAAGGGGAAAAGAGATGTTGAGATTGTTGGGATATATGACCACGACAGATCAAGGATGGCAAGAGCGAGCACTGCTCTTGAGGTTAAATCGTACGACCACCCCGAAGAGCTTGTAGCTGCAAGCGACGGAGTAATAGTTGCAAGCGAGAACTCAACTCACAGAGAGTTCGTGGAAATCGCTGCTCGATGCGGAAAACATGTATTGTGCGAAAAGCCGATTGCCACATCTGTTGAAGATGCCGAGGCTATGATAGACATATGTCATATAAACAACGTTAGGCTTCAGATGGCTTTTCCGGTGAGATATAGTGCCTCCGTAAGAAAGGCCAAAGAGTTGATCAAGAATGGTCTTTTGGGTGAAATCGTCAACCTTGTTGGAACTAACCACGGGAGAATGCCTGGAGGCTGGTTCATAGATCCCGAACTTAGCGGTGGTGGCGCTGTTATGGACCACACCGTTCACGTTGTTGACACCGTAAGATGGCTCCTCGACTGCGAGTTCAAACAGGTCTACGCCGTATATGACACCCTGATTCACGATACACGTGTCGAAGACTGCGGACTGGAGATGTTCAGACTTTCAACGGACCAGTACATGACGCTTGACTGCAGCTGGTCGAGACCGAGAATCCATCCTTACTGGGGTGATGTGACTATACACATTGTGGGAACCAGAGGTACTCTCTTTCTGGATATCTTCAACTCTAAGATTGAAGTCAGTTCCAGCGAGAAAGGAAATCGCTGGGAAAACTACGGAGATGATCTCGATCAGCTTTTGACGAGAGAGTTTCTTGAAGTGATTCATTCTGGGAAGGAACCTTTGACTAATGGAGAAGACGGATTGAGAGCTCTTGAAGTGGTCTCTGCTGCCTACAGGAGCTTTCGGGAAGGAAGGGAGATCGAGATTGTTTGACTCGATCTTCTTTTTTCGCCTTGCTTATTCATAAGGCGTATAATCTAGGTGTTATGATAACAGTCATGAGGTGAGTTGTTTGGAGCAGCAGTATGACCGTAGAAAACTTGAACAGGAGTTTGACAGCCTTCCCGAAGCTTCGCCTATAGCAGATATCGACCCATTCAAGGGAGACATAATCGCAATGGTGGGAGCTCTTGCTCTTGATTTTCTTGAGCTTGGCGCGGATGACGTTCTGCTAGATATTGGAACCGGGCGAGGGAGATGGGCCGTGGCAGCCAGTCAGCATTGCAAAAAAGTAATAGGTATAGACATAAGTAAAAGGATGCTCGAAGATGCAAGAATGAACGTTGCAAGCGCGGGAGCCGAGAATGTAGAGTTCTATAGAGGATCTTTTGAGGACCCGTGTGAAGAGACGGATATTTCGCAAAAGAATGTAAACAAGATAGTCGCTATATACTCTCTTCACCATCTTACTGATTCTATGAAGGCGGAGGCAATCTCAAAGCTTTCAGCGATGCTTAAACGTCCTGGGCGGATTGTTGTCGGCGACATCATGTGGTTCGATGACCCTGGCAAGTACAGGGACGAATGGGATGAGGTCTATTTTGATGACAGCGAGACAGATCATCCGGCGAGCATCTCGTTCATGCGAGAGATCTTTGAAAAATCTGGTGCAGAAGAAATCGAGATTCTTCAAATTCATCCGTTGGTGGGGTTGATATGCGCCTCCTTTTCCTAGCGATGTCTTCAAGATAAGTATATTCTGAAAGTCTCCAGAAGCCTTGAACCGCGAAGTTTTGATGAAAACTGGAGCTTCGCTTTTTTGTGCCAAGTCGAAGAATTCATGTATAAGAGAAGTCTTGATCGATGAATCCGATTTAGGTGGTATCCTATACCCGGATTCTTACCTCATCGCTGCACACATCATCATCTTTGGAGTTCAGTCACCTTATTACTGAGTTCCTGAACTAGTAATCGTTATCAATAGACCTGATGTCGCATTTCTACGCTATTGATTATAAGTCCCCGCATGAGCTGGAGAGACCGCTTTCGGCTCAAAGACCCGCTTGTCAATAAACGCTGCACGCTGAGCGCTGTGAAAAGCCAAGAAGCAAAAATAGAGACTGCCCGGTTTCTGTGGTCTATACCATTCTTCGCCTCTTTTGTTCTGTCATTCTGCAGTGATGTTATACGGGATCTGCTTTCTCTCCTCACTCTTGGTAATCTCGAATATGGTTTTTCTCGAAACGGAGCTCTCGGTGTTGGTCCCTCTTAGTCTTGCACTCGTTCCTTCAGAGACACCCTCCGCCAATGCGTAGCCCTCCTTCAAGGGAGGACTTAGGATCAGGATCATCAAGAGCCAAATACAGCATGTATTGTCAAGGGCGAAGGAGCATGATATGATTTCTCACTTACTCCCTAACCTATAGGTAGTGATGAGGACATCGTACGGGTGGGAACTTCTGCAACAAGTACTCTATATTTCTATTCCTTGGTCGTTACTTTCGTTCCGTAGACTCCTGCCCCAGGATCGAAACCCCGGTTTCTCGCTATCTCTTCAACGGACTTCTGAAGAACATTCATCATCGGAATTGAGGCAAGCACTTCGTCTAGACCTTCGGAAACATATATGGACTCTACACTCTCTTTCTTTAAATTCGTTAGCGTTATTAGGTCACACTTGTCTGAAATATCTCTGTGTAGTTCCTGCATCAGGTTTTGGGTTACACCTTCCGGATTCATAGTGAGTACAACCGGTCTGTCAATCAACAGATCAACAGGGCCATGCCTGAAGGCTGCTCCTGCGTAGAAAATCAAGCTAATCTTAGCGACTTCGGCAAACATAAGTCTTGCCATGCTGCCAACTCCGAGGCCGTACCCTCTTGCGACAAGAATCTTCTCCCTCTTCTCAGAAAGAAGAGTGGCGAGCCAAGACAAATCAAGAGAAATCGCCTCTTCTATTCTTGAAGGCAGTTCAGAGAAATTCAACGATCTTCCCGTCTTTGAAGCAGCAATCAACAACATTAAGACTACGCTGTTTACGAAAGTCTTGGTAGCACCCATAGATCTTTCATTTCCGGCCTCAAGGAGGAAAACCCTTTCACCTGGAAGAAAATTCGCGGCACTGCTCTGTTCATTGTTCGTGATCAATGCCATCACTGGAAGTAGTTCCGTGTTATCTTCAATGAACCTCAGCAGCTCAGCGCTTTCACCAGACTGACTGATCAGGAAGATGGTGGAATACAGTTTGAGGAGCTCCCTGGATGAGTAAGATATAAGTTCGGACATTTCAAGACTTGCGGCGTCTACCCCTGATGATTTTAGAAAGGTAGCTGCCGTCTCCGCCGCATGGAGTGAAGCTCCCATCCCTGTAAAAAGTACCCTCTCGAAATTAAGACTCTTCGCCTTCTTCGAGATAATGCCAGAAGAGGAAAGGAGTCTTCTAACGGCATCTGGTTGCTCTAGCATATCCTGCATGAATTTCGACATGTTTATCATCCTTTCATTGTGGGAATTCTCGATCCTAAAGGAATTGATAATAGCTCACCATTAAGAGTTTATCATCTCGGAAGAGTGTTTTGACTAATCGGTGGTATTGGTGCCATAATTAGTGCGGAGGTGAAGCTATGTCGTTAGTCACAACAAAAGATGGTACCCGGATATATTACGAAGAACATGGAGATGAGAGCAGACCATCGCTTGTCATTCTTAACGGGATAATGATGTCCACGAGTTCATGGGCGGGTTTTCTGACAGATTTCTCCAAGCATTTCAGACTGATACTCATGGATTTCAGGGATCAGGGACGGTCCGAAAGGAAGCAGTCACAATACTATATCTCTGTTCACGTGAATGATCTTGTCGATCTACTTGACTTTCTGAATATCTCTAAAGGAAATATAGTAGGTCTCTCTTATGGTGGACAGGTGGCGGAGATGTTTGCAATAAAGTATCCAGAGAGGGTCAAATCATTGGTCCTCGCGAACACCCCTCCAAGAATCTCACCTTTCCTTGCTGAGTTAGGCGAAGCGTGGAAGGAAGCCGCAATGCTATACGATGGGGAGAGGTTCTTCAAACTTGCAATTCCGTTTATATACTCCGACTTGTTCTATAACAGAAACCTGAACTGGCTGAAAGAAAGGCAGAAGACCTTTAAGTCAACTCTCAATCGGGAATGGTTTGAAGGTTTCATAAGGCTTGTCTCTTCAAATCCTGATTTCAACGTGCTGGATGAGCTTCACAAGATTGAGTGTCCAACGTTACTTCTTGGTGCTGATAGAGACATTATTACCCCAATTGAAGAGATAGAGATGATTCACGAAAAAGTAAAAGGCTCCGAGTTTTTGGTTATTAAAGATGCGGGTCACGGAGCTTTCCTCGAAAAGTCAGGAGAATTCATTACGGCTGTAATAGGCTTTGTTCTAAAGAATTGTTAGTAAACAAGACAATGTAGAAGTTATTCATCTTACTTCGACAATAATCCTCGTTAAACGGCTCAAATCGAACTTAGAATCTCAACGCGTTTAGTGTATTCTTAAAGTGAGAGATGATTCATCTTTCATTTATGAGAGATGAATCACGCCGCGCAAAGTGTGAGGGGTGATCTTGGTGAGTTCAGTTCCGGTAATTGGCATAGCGGGAATCGGGACATACATACCCGACAGTTACATGACGCCCGACCAGATAGCTGAGGCGACTGGAATTCCTCGAGACGTGATAGAACTGAAGTTCGGGGTGAAGAGGAGATTGCTTCCAGGACCAGAAGACACAACGAGTAGCATGGGAATAAGAGCCGCAAGGAAAGCTCTCGAAAACTCCGGTACTCATCCCAAAGATGTCGATTTGATAATCTGGAATGGAGCTCAACACAAGGATTATCCTTGCTGGTTGGCCGGATTAAAGGTGGCCGACGAGATTGGGGCAACAAATGCCTGGTCGTTCGATATGGAAGCCATGTGCGGCTCGATGATGGCTGGCATGGATATCGCAAAGAGCATGATGATAGCGCGAGACGACGTGGAAACAGTGCTCCTTGTAAGCGGCTATAGGAATGTTGATCTGATGAATCTCTCCGAGCCCTCTACTTCTTTTATGCTGGATGTTGGAGCAAGCGGAGCGGCAGTAGTCATGAAGAAAGGGTATAACGAAAATGTCGTTCTCTCCTCCGCATTCAAAGGTGACGGCTCCTTTTCCGAACTTTGTGTCGTCCCGGTAGGCGGAACAAAAAAATGGCCGATGAGCAGAGAAGATGTGTCGGAATACCATTTTCGTGTCCAGGGAGACACAGCAGAATTCAAGAAGCGTCTTGGAGAGACGACAATGCCCAACTTCTATTGGGTTATCAGAGAGTCTCTAAGAAAGAGCGGCTACTCTGAAAGTGATATCGATTATTTAGCAATTCTACATTTTAAAAGATCGGCTCATTTTGCAGTTCTTGAAGAGCTTGGGCTGAAGGAAAATCAGAGTACGTACCTTGATTACTACGGCCATCTTGGACAAAATGATCAAATTCTCTCAATTGAATTGGGTTTGAGAGAAGGAAAGATCAAAGACGGTGATGTGATCGTTATGGTCGGCGCCGGATTAGGCTTCGTCTGGGCCGCAACAACCGTAAAATGGGGCAAAGTTTAGGAGGCGTAAAGGTGAGAATGGAAGGTAAGGTTGTCATCATTACTGGTGGCGCAAGAGGTATTGGTAAAGCAGCAGTTGAGAGATTCACGAGAGAAGGGGCGATAGTCTATGCCTGCGATATGGATACTGAAGGTCTTGAAGGCTTGAAGAATGAATTCGCCGAGCTCCCGGGAAAGGTAATACCAAAGAAGCTGAATGTGACGGATAGAAAGGCAATAGCTGATTTGGTCAACGAAATCAAGAGTGAGTATGGTCACATTGATGGGCTTGTTAACAACGCTGGAATCACTAGGGATGCACTGATCCAGAGAATGACGGAAGAAGATTGGGATCTAGTTATCGACGTGAATCTGAAGGGTGTATTTAACATGACACAGGCTATTGCGCCTGTGATGCTTGATCAAGGTTATGGTGCAATTGTCAACACCTCTTCAGTTGTCGGAGTGTTTGGAAATATCGGTCAGTCAAACTACTCCGCCTCCAAAGGAGGAGTAATAGCCATGACAAAGACTTGGGCAAAAGAGCTTTCTAGAAAAGGAGCCAAGATCAGAGTTAATGCTGTCGCTCCTGGTTTCATTAAGACTCCAATGACTGAGAAAATGCCCGAGAAGATAATTACAGCGCTCGAAGAGAGGATACCGTTGAAGAGAATGGGTCTTCCCGAGGAGATTGCAAATGTGTACTTCTTCCTGATTTCTGACGAAGCAAGTTACTTAACCGGTCAGGTGATCGGTGTCGACGGGGGACTCGTGATTTGAAGATCTCTCGAAGTGAGAGAACAAGATTACAGATAAAGCAGGCGGCTGAAGAGCTGTTCAGTCGTCTTGGTTTTGAGATGACGTCTGTTGCCAATATATGTAGGACCTGCGGATTGTCTAATGGAGCCTTTTACAGACATTACGCAGGAAAAGAACAGGTGTTTAAGGAAATTGTACAGGACATTAAGGCTGAATTCGAGGCCGCAACAACCTCGATAACCGGTCGTGATTCCAGAGAAAGACTCTTCAATCTGTATAGAACTGTCTTCAATATTCTTTGGGGATCGAGGAAGAAATTTATCGCATTCCACGAAGCCGAGTATAGATTTCCCGATGTTGAGAGTTCGGTCGACAAGACCTATAAGGATTCTCTTCTTTCAACTATCTCTATAGGCAAGTCCACACTTTCAATGCCCGAGTTTTGGTTTCTTGTTGGTAGTTCGAGATTTACTGCTATCTACTGGATTATCTACAACGGAACAAGGGTTCCTGATTCCACTGTAGAGTCGTTGGTTGATTTTACTCTGGGTGGATTTGTTAAATCTGAGCAATTTGACAGAGAAGCACTTGATTTCACTTTTGACAGAACAATGGCAAGCGGAGGTACCAAGGCGAAAGAAGTCATTCTTCTTGCTGCGGAAAGGCTTATGGGCGAGAAAGGGTATTTCGAGACTTCGATTTACGATATCACGAGTAGGGCAGGTTACGGTCAAGGTACATTCTACTTGCATTTCGAAAGCAAAGAGAAACTCCTTCAGGAGCTTGTTTATCAGGCAAACAGGAATCTCAGGAGAACAATGAGAGACGCCGTTTCCGGCGTTGAAGGAAGACTAAACAGAGAGATCAGGTCTTACAAGGCGTTTCTTCTGTTCATGGATGTTCACAAGGAGCTCTACAACATCGTGAGAGAGTCGGAATTTGTGCAGCCGGAGACAGGCCGCTTCTACTATGAAAGACTCCTCACATCATACATAAGTTCGCTTGAAGAGGCCAGATTCAAGAATGAGATTAGACAGATTGACTCGCGAGATCTTGGAGTCTTCTTGATGGGGATCGGACACTTCATGGGTCTGGATCTTCTCTTTAGGAATGAAAAGGAATACGAGAAATGGGACGAGCATCTGATAGAACTTGCTTCGCTAATGGCAAAAGGGTACGGAGGTGCTTTTAGTTGAATTGGAAGGATGAATATAAGAAGAAGAGAATTAGCATAGAAGAAGGCCTCAGGAACGTAAGATCTGGTACAAAAATCGTGACCAGCATGGCCGCTATGGAAGCTCGGGGTCTTCTTGAAAATCTCCACAGGGTTGATGGTGTCGAAAACGTAGCAGTAGCAACTTGTTTGAACATTGGCGAGTACCCCTTCTTTGTTAACAGAGAGTACGAAGGAAGATTCCTTAATGAATCATGGTTCCACTCGACGGGTGCTAGGAAGGCAGTTAGCAACGGACTGAGGACTGTAACCTACATTCCGAATAATCTACATACTGCTGGCGTGGAACGTATTATGGCCAACAAACCCGACATATTCTGGGGAGTCGCATCTCCCATGGACAAGAATGGTTACATGACGGTTTCCCTTTCTACCGTTTACGAGAGGGACATGGTTGAGAACGCGAAAATGGTGATCCTGGAAGTAAACGACAGGGCTCCAAGAACCCATGGGGACACACATGTTCACATAAGCGAAGTTGACTATGTGATAGAGAACAGTTTTGATATTCCTGAGCTTCCCGATACCGAACCCTCGGAGACGGAGATGCGAATTGGCGAGCATATATCGTCATTAGTTGTAGATGGCGCCACTCTGCAGATCGGAATCGGCGGTATTCCAAATGCCGTTGCCAAGTTGATGGAAGACAAGCATGAACTTGGAATACATACCGAAATGTTCACGGAGTCCATGATTCATCTCTTCGAAAAGGGAGCGATAACGAATTCGAGAAAGAGTCTCTGGAAAGGAAAGTTCATTGCTACTTTCGCCCTTGGAACGAAGAGAATGTACTCCTTTGTGGAAGACAATCCTGGGGTTCTTTTGCTTAGAGGGAGCTATGTGAACGATCCTTACGTCGTTGCGCAAAACGATAACATGGTATCCATAAATACTGCCATATCCGTTGATCTAACAGGACAGGTGTGTTCGGAAGCAATCGGAACAAGGCACTATAGTGGCACAGGAGGACAGCTTGATACTCACAGAGGGGCCTCTATGGCGAAGAACGGAAAGGGGATAATTGCTCTGAGGTCCACCGCCAAGAAGGGAACCGTTTCCACAATCGTTCCTCTTCTCCCTCTGGGTTCTCCGGTAACTGTGCCTAGGCAGGATACTGATTATGTTGTCACTGAGTTTGGAATCGCGAGGTTAAAGGGTCTAAATGTCTTCCAGAGAGTAGAGTCTTTGCTTAACATCTCTCATCCCGATTTTAGATCTGAGTTAAGAAAACAGGCCAGCGAGGTTGGATTGATTTAGGAGGTTTTTGATGAAGAAGGTCTTCATAGTTGGTGCAAAGAGAACAGCAATAGGTACTTTCGGAGGGGCTTTGAAAGATGTTCCGGCGGTCGAGCTTGGTGTTACTGCATCAAGGGCTGCGATAGAACAATCAGAGGTAGACCCCAAGAACATCGAAGAAACCATAATGGGTTGCATATTGACTGCCAATCAAGGTATGGGACCGGGAAGGCAGGTCTCAATCGGAGCAGGCGTACCTATCGAGAGTCCCGGATATCTAGTGAACATGCTATGCGGATCCGGAATGAAATCGACGATGATCGGGGCCCAGGATATCCTTACGGGCGAAGCCGATCTGGTCTTGACAGGTGGTATGGAGAACATGTCTATAGCCCCTTACATGCTGGACAAGGCAAGGTTTGGTTACAGAATGGGCAGCGGCTCCATAACGGATCACATGATAAGAGATGGGCTAACGGATGTTTTTAACGATTATCACATGGGCGTTACTGCGGAAAATCTCGCAGCAAAATACAGCATAAGCAGACAGGAGCAAGACGAATTTGCACTTGAAAGCCAGAAGAGGGCAAAAGAAGCAATCTCCGCAGGAAAGTTCAAGGATGAAATCATTCCCGTTGTCATAAAGCATAGAAAGGGAGACATTGTATTCGATACCGATGAGCATCCTAGAGATACAAGCATGGAGATTTTGGCGAAGCTGAGACCTGCATTCAAGAAGGATGGTTCAGTAACGGCAGGGAATTCATCGGGAATCAATGACGGTGCAAGTGCAACCGTCCTGGCAAGTGAAGAAGCAGTAACGAAGTACGGGCTTAAACCGATTGCAGAGATAGTCTCATTTGCTCAGGCGGGAGTCGATCCAGCATATATGGGATACGGTCCTGTTCCAGCCGTTGAAAAGGCTCTCAATAAAGCTGCGATGAACATCAAGGATGTAGGGCTTATCGAGCTCAATGAGGCTTTCGCTTCTCAGGCGCTTTCCGTGATTAGAGGACTTATGGAGATCTACGGAGTCACAAAGGAATGGCTGATTGAAAGAACCAATGTTAATGGAGGTGCAATTGCTCTTGGTCATCCCATTGGAGCCTCAGGGAACAGAATCATCGTTACGCTCGTCCACGAAATGGAGAAGAGAGATCTCGAATTCGGGCTTGCTTCCCTTTGCATCGGCGGAGGAATGGGAACCGCAGTAGTTGTCAGGAGAGTCTAATTTCTGAATCACAGGTAATGCCGCTTTTTGGGAAAGAGTTTTCTTGTTCCAACGTTCTTTTGAAATCATCTGGAGTACAACCTACGTAGGAGGTGGGAAAGTGAAAAAGGTATTTTTGGTTCTACTTATGGCTGCTGTAACTTCACTAATCGTTTTTGCAGCTACTCCGATCAAGATCGGTGCTGTTCTTCCCTTGGGTGACATCACCGGAGATCAGGCTGCAAAGGCAATGAGACTTGCAGTAAGTGAAATCAACGCAGAAGGCGGTTTACTAGGACGACCTCTGGAGTTGATAGTAATTGATGACGAAATGACGCCGGAGAAGGGTGCGGCAGCGATCTCCAGGCTTGCTACCGTTGATAGAGTGGACTTTTTTGTCGGTGGTATGAGCACTGGAGTTCACTTCGCGCAGATTCCTGTTATGAAGAGCTTCCAGAAGGTCACAATCTGGATAGGTGCTGCCGGTTCGCAATGTGAGGTTGCAGTCGGTCCGGACGCAGACTGGTATTTCCATCTGCATCCATGGGATTATCAGCAGGGAGCCAGCTACGGCCAGGGTTGGACGGATCTGGCCGAAGCCTATCCTGATATTGAGATCAACAAAGTCTTCCTGGCGTATGAAGAAGGAGCTTTCGGCACCGGTTCTCATGAAGCATATTTGGTCCTTCAGGCACTGGCTGCAGAAGGCCAGGGAGCTTGGGCAGAAGTCATGAGCGACTACATGGGAGTTTCGTTCAAGAGTGCTGCACTTGGCGGAGGAGATTACCGAGCGATGCTTCAGCAGGCGAAGAAATATGACCCGGATCTTTTCGTTTGGGCGGGTTATGACGCGGATGCTCTTCCAATGCTCCAGCAGGCAAAGGAAGTCGGGTTCTCACCAAAGTTCTTTGTTGGAGCACCTCCAGGATGGCCGGCACATTTCGGCGACTCTCCCCTGGCAGAAGGAGTTACCCTATACGGAATGTGGGCTCCAACGATCAACAGAATCAGCCCCGTAGCCGAGCACTTCTGGAATGCCTACATTGAGATGTTCAAGGAAGAGCCGGCAACTTACTTTGCTCCTCTCGGTTACACTAACATTTACTTCCTTGCAGAAGGAATCAAGGCTGCAGGTACTATTGAGAAGTCTGCGCTTATCAAGGCCCTGGAGCAGGTGGAATATGCGTCTCCAATCGGTGATGTCTTGAAGATTGCGCCAAGTAACGTCATAAAGCACCAGGGCTTCACTGCTCAGAAGATACTTCAGTGGCAGGGTGGCGAACAGCACGTAATATGGCCTCTAGAGTTAAAGACAGCTGAACCTGAATATCCATTCCCTTCCTGGGATGGGAGATAGTCTGATTTAGGTCGGGCAGCAATGCCCGACCTTATTATCTGAAAAAGTTGCTACCAGGGTGGTGAAAGACTTGGAAAAGATCTCTTTCTTGAGAAAGCATAGAGGCATTTTGATACTTGTCGCGATACTTGTGGTTGTCGCGGTCTGGAGGCCGCTAGCCGCGATTTATGGCGTTCAGAGAGGTAGTCTTTATGCACTGATAGGGCTTCCTCTGGCTCTAACTCTCGGAGTAGTCGGAATAATGAACCTTGCCCACGGCGATTTGCTATCGCTGGGAACTTATATTGTTTATCTATTTGCAGTCAATACCGGTATGGATCCTCTTGTTTCGATAATCCCCGCGTTTTTCCTGCTATTCATTCTAGGAGTTGTTATCTATAAGCTTACGGTAACCAGGGTTCTTAAAGCAGGACACCTTAACCAGCTGCTTCTCACTTTCGGGATATCGATGATAGTTCTGGAACTCATGAAGGTTATCTGGACTACCCGGCCAAGAAGCGTCTATGTTGACTATTCTTCGTCCTCAACGACGATTGCCGGCGTTAGATTCGGTACTTACGAGTTGCTTTACGTTGTGTTAGCGTTTGCAGTGCTAATCGCTCTTCAACTCTTTCTAAAAAAGACAAGATTAGGGCAGGCTACCTTTGCAGTCGGTCAGAATCCTCGCGGAGCAAAGATTGTAGGGATAAACACCGATTTCGTCTATCTCTTTGTTTTTGGTTTATCGGTCGCCATACTTGGTATTGCAGCAGGGGTAATGGTGCCGAGATTTGCAATCTTTCCTTCTGTGGGCGCGGCATTCACTATGAAATCATTCAGTCTAGTTGCAATGGCAGGTCTCGGTAACCTAACCGGGATTCTGATAAGTGGTATTGTTCTAGGAGTGGGAGAGGCAATCGTTCAATCGATTCCCGGATATGCCGGTTGGTCTGACATCGTGTTCTTTGGAGTACTGATAGCAGTTATCATGATTAGATCCTTAAGGAGGCAATCACTATGAAGATTATTAAACCGATTCTCCTTCTGATTGTTCTCGCAGCGGCTGTGATGCTGCCACTGCTCACGGAAGCATACTTCATAAGTGTTGCCATAACGATACTTACGTTCATGACTCTTGCATTAAGCTGGGACATGATGTTACGAACGGGTCAATTGTCATTTGGCACAGCAGGCTTCTTTGGTCTGGGAGGATACGCAGGAATCATCGCTGCAGCTGATCTTGGAGTTGATCCTATCACAGGAATCATAATCGGTGGACTTGTCGCCGGAGTTGTATCTCTGGTTCTGGGTATGGCAATCCTCAGACTTAGAGGTCTTTACTTCGCTATTACTACAATGGCTCTAGCGAGCGTTTTTATGGTCATCATAAGGAACCTTCACAAGATCTCGGGTGGTCCGAGCGGTAAAGTCGTTTTGAGCACCCTCTTCAACTACGATTCCAACAAGGTCTACTGGTTTATGCTGGGTGTTGCCTTGATTACAATAGTAATTTCAGAAGTATTCCAAAGAACCAGAATACACTTCGCCATTGACTCTATCAGGGCGGATGAGACCGTTGCTAAATCTCACGGAGTGAACATATACAAGTATTTGATATTCGTCTTTGTTGTAACTTCGATGATTCAGGGTGTGGTCGGCGCGACTTACGCTCTGCAGTACGGCTTCGTTTTCCCCGAGAGCAGCTTTTCGGCTCATTATCTTCTCTTGCCGATAGCGATGGCCCTGGTTGGGGGAATCTACTCAACAATAGGTTCAGTAATTGGAGCGATAATTCTTGGGCTATCCTCTGAGTATCTTAAACTGATCATGCCGTACGGCCACCTGATAATCTACGGTGTGATTATTGTTGTGGTAGTCCTCTTCTTACCCAACGGTGTATATGGCGCAATCAAAGATGTTCTTGGTTTCAGAAAACGCCGTCTGGAGGAACGATAACATGAGTATACTCAAAGTTGAAAAAGTAACTAAGCGCTTTGGCGGGCTTGTAGCTGTAGATGATGTCACAATGGAGATTCGGCAGGGCGAGATTCTAGGGCTAATAGGTCCCAATGGCGCAGGAAAGACAACGCTTACAAATGTGATATCGGGACTACATACTGTGAGTGAAGGCAGAATATTCTTTGATGGTACGGATATTACTTTTCTGCCTACTCACAAGAGATGCCATTTGGGTATAGCCAGAACTTTCCAGATTGCGCGCCCCCTTAAGAATCTCACCGTAGCTGAAAATGTTATGGTTGGTGGGCTGTTCGGAAACGGAGAAAAGCTAAAGGATGGTCGAAAGAGCGCGATTAAGCTTTGCGAAACGATCGGTCTTGCTAAACCTAATGAAGTCCTTGATAAGATAACTGTCTTGGATATCAAGAAGATCGAAATCGCCAGAGCTATGGCAACAAAGCCAAAGCTTCTTTTTCTAGACGAGGTTATGTCGGGTTTGAATATGGATGAAACCAGAGAGATGATAGACACTGTAAGAAAGATTAGAGATACAGGTGTGACAATCTGCATAATAGAGCACGTCATGAGTGTAATTAGAGAGATTACTGAGAGAGTTATTGTGCTAGACAGAGGAGCAATTATCGCTGAAGGTCCATATAGTGAGGTTTCACAGCAACACAACGTGATCACCGCTTATTTGGGGGAGGATGCCTGATGCTTGAAGTCAAGAACGTAAACGTCTCATACGGGAGAATTCAGGTTGTAACGGACTTCTCTTTTTCGGTTGGAGAAGAAGCCGTTGGACTTTTCGGCCCCAATGGAGCGGGAAAGACCACCCTGATAAACTCAATCATTGGTTTGGTTAAACCTACGAGCGGAGAAATACTGTTTGAAGGGGAATCTCTCATCCCGTACGAAACCCATACGATAATAAGAAAAGGTATATCTGTAGTGCCTCAGGACGGTGAGCTCTTTCCTATTATGAACGTTCTCGAGAACCTGAAGATTGGAGCTGCCTACATCAAGGAGGCGAGAGATAGAATTGAAGAGAGGCTTGATTTTGTATTCAAGATCTTTCCGATTCTTAAGGAACGCGCTTATCAGCTGGCGGGAACTATGAGCGGAGGTCAGCAGAGAATGCTTGCAGTGGGCCGTGCTCTGATGGCGGTTCCTAGACTTCTGATTCTAGATGAGCCTTCAGTGGGACTCCAACCTTCTCTGGTTTCAGAGCTCTTTGAGAAACTCTTAGCCATAAAATCTGAAGGAGTCTCTATGATTCTCTCTGAGCAAAACGTTAGGCAGGGTCTGAAAGTAATCGACCGGGGTTACGTCATAGAGAACGGAACTCTTGCAATCGAGAGTACTGCGGAAGACCTTATGCATAATGAATATGTCAAGCGCTCTTATCTTGGTTTGTAGGGTAGACTAAGAGGCTTCTTAGAAGTGATTTGAAATGCGAGAGAAGCAGTTGGCAGTGGTTCTGATGACCTACCTGGTCTTCATGACAATCGGTTTTGAGAGAAATGCTTTTGCGCTGGAAGTTGGTGAAAGTGCTTCGATTGTGTTCAAAGATGTTAATACGAAAGATAATGATCGAGAAACCAACTTGCTAGACGGGAGGGAGTTATTCATGAAGAGGCAGATTGCTAAGAAGTACGTTAAAGTTGTCGACAAGAAGATCTTCTATCTTGAAACCGTGGATTCTGAAGGAATTCCAGTGGTCTTTGTCCATGGAAACTTCGCCTCGAGCAAATGGTTCGAGCCTTCTCTAGAGATTCTTCCGCGGAGATTCAAAGGTTATGCAATTGACTTGCCGAATTTCGGAAGGTCGGATAGGCTTGAAGAAGTAAGTATTGAAGATTACGCGAACTATGTTATTGATTTCATACTTGAGATGAAAGTTGACCGAGTAGTATTAGTCGGTCACTCTTTAGGTGGAGCGGTTGCTCAGAGCGTGGTTGTGAAGAGACCCGATCTGATCGACCGGGTTGTTCTTGTCGATCCGGCTCCGCCTGACGGACTTACTACACCTGAAGAGGCCTATCCATATCTTGAGATGTATAAGGGCAACAGAGACCTCCTGAAGAAGGCTCTTGTTGGGGTTATGCCGACAAGAGCGGAGGACGAGTTTCTAGAGGCTCTGGTTGAAGAGGCGCTCCTGATGGACGGAAGGTGTTTTGTCGAAAATGCCAGGGCTCTTGACAGATACGATTTTACTCAAGAGCTAAAAGGGACCGAAGTTCCCTTTCTGATCATCGTGGGAAAGCTAGATCAGATAATCTCAGAAGAGATGGCGAGGAGATTTGAAAGAGTCATTAGGAATGTGCAAGTAAAGGTCCTTGAAGAGTATGGACACAGTATTATCGTTGAGAACACTGAGCTGTTTATGGACTTGTTCATTGATTTCGTTGGTAAATGAATCTCTTTCAAATGATTACGGGGCCTCTGGCCCCGTTTGTTTGGAGTGTAAGTTCATAATCGATATTCATTCGGTCTTTTCCTTGAGTAGTCTGTCTAGTCTATCGCTGGCCAATCTCTTAATTTCGTCGGCCCTAACGGTGTATTTCACATGTTCACCATCATAGACACTCTCCAAAAGCCTTCACTTCTTCAGTTTTTCGAGGTGGTTGCTTAGATCTCCGGCGGAGATCTTCAGTTTCTTTGCAAGCCTAACTGGACGATGTGGTTCTCTGCTCACTTCTCTCAAAATAGCAAGTCTCTCCTTGCTGGCAAGTGCGTCAGAAAAATCTATACACTCCAACGCTCGTCTTTTTCTCTGAATGGTACTTCTATTCTGTCATAGCCAAGAATGAAAAGATACCTGTCTTTATTGATCATCAAACTTGCCTGGTCGAGACCAACCAAGAAAAGGAGAGACACTTAGTTCTAGAGTAGTGACTGTTTCAAGAACATCAAAAAGACTGACGACATTTTGACTCTCAAGGTATGATGTTCCATCATCTTCAACATGTCTTTCGAGCAATCTCAGATATTTCCGGTTAGATTTCCTTACATCATTCCTGATCTTATTGAAAACATTTTCAGGAACCATTCAAATAGATATAAGAGATCCTCTTTTGTCTGAGACGGGTTTTCAAGCAGTTCAAGGAGATTTGCTTTCTGAACAGATGATAAAATCGCGCTCTCAGTTATGAAAAGTAGCATCTCCTTCTCGTCTACGGTTTCTCTATCAACTCTTCAAACTGAGAATCATCTCTTTCTTTTATGTCCGAACCGAATCAAGTCCTGAGGAAACGTCCGAGTGCTCTTCTCAGAATTCTGCTTTGCAAAGCATCAATGAACCCATACAAAGAAACTATAATCACTCTTAATCATGAAAGAAAGACAATAGCCAGCATATTCAGAGTCATCGTTAAAGAAGGTTATAAAGATTCATACAGGAATTTGAACGCATTCTTGGCTGAATACAACGAAGGTTTGGGAAGAAGGTAAAGAAAGATGTTTCTGCGGAATGGCATTCATGGATCCTTCTCAACTAATCTGACAACCTTTGGCTGATCATCCAAGTGAATTATTGAGGCAGTTACCGATAGAGAAATAAGCACTGGAATGAGAATGCTCAGCCGATTGTTTTTGATTATTTATCCTTAATCAAACATGGTTCTTTTCTCTGTCTTCATCCTTTCCCTCTGTTAGAATTGTCATGCAATAAGGTTGAATTGTTCTCAAGCAGTGAAATAAGAACTATCAGAGGATACCAACAGTGAAAAACTCTTTCATTTTTTTGCGGCAATAAATAAATTAGGAAAAGACAAGTTAAGAGTGATATTCCTTAACAACCGCCTCTAAATGCTCCTGTTGAGATTTATTCTAATCTGTATTAGGTAGTAAGCTAGAGTAGAAAGGGGGATTTCGCCTTGGTGGGAAAGAAGCTGGATTCAGAAAACATTGGAAGATCTAATAGAAAGCTGATTCTTCATTTGTTGAGGAAGAGTCCTGTCACAACTAGACGAGACCTTGCAATTGCATCGGGTCTGAACCCCAGTACCATAACAAAAATAATAAAGGACTTTTTGTCTGTTGGGCTCTGTGAAGAAGTAAGAGCGGAGGAGACCGGTCGTATTGGAAGAAAGGCCATCGTTCTTCGCCTCAACAGAAAGGCCTTCATGTCTATTGTAATAGATATTGGCGTCGAAGAGACTACAGTAGGTAAAGGATTCTTCGATGGGTCTGTTTCGGTCATGAGCAAATTCAGAACACCTCCCGATTTCTCTGAGTTCATGAAAATTCTTGCCGAGAAGGTTTCGGTAATTTCCAAAAATATCCCTAAGTATAGATTTCTCGGTTACTCCGTATCAGTCCCTGGAATTGTCGATGTTGAGAACTCAAGAATAGTATACGTTCCTCATCTGAACTGGAAAGATCTTGTGCTCAAAGAAAGGCTATCCAGACGCTACCCTGTATTTCTTGACAATGAAGCAAATCTCTCTTTGATTGCCGAGAAGTGGAATAACCCCGCTCTTGCAAATGCAGGAGATATCGTTTTTGTATATGTGTCAGAGGGAATCGGGTGCGGGATAATGTTCGACGGGCAGATTTATAGAGGCCGGGACTACTCTGCAGGCGAATTGGGGCACATGACGGTTCAGACAGATGGGAAGCAATGTTATTGTGGAAACTTTGGTTGCTGGGAGACTATAGCTTCTACCGAAGCAATAGTTGGTCGGGCAGAAGAGATGGGATTTGCTCTGAGAGGAAGTAGTAACAACGAGAAGTATCTAGGTGTGTTGAGTTCGTCAGATCCAGAATATAAGTACCTTCTTGAGGAGGTTGAAAGAAGCCTGGGTGTAGGGATAATCAACATAGTTAATTCACTCGATCCCGAAGTTGTCGTTTTGGGCGGCGTCGCGTCAATGCTTCCCGAAAGATCTTTGCGCAACCTTGTTGATCTGGTCAATTCAAGGGTTCTATACGCCACCGGACAGAACATAAGAGTCATAAGAAGCGTACTTCACGAAAAGGGAAGAGCAAGTTCCAAGATGATTGGGGCGGCTCTTCACATAATTGATAAGAAGACCATCGATTTTGTTTAAAGGAGTACGACTATGAGCATTTTCTTAGGAATAGACATAGGAACAAACTCTGTGAAGGGAATAGCGGTCGACGAAAATGGGAGGATTATCGCTTCTTCCACGGAGGAGATCTCAATGGAGACGCCGAGGCCGGGCTGGGCTCAACAAAACCCCGAGATCTGGTGGAATGCAGCCGAAGTCGTCTTAAAGGATTTAGTTCAAAGAAACAGAGTTATTCCCGATGCGATATCAATCAGCGGACAGATGCATTCATTTGTCGCATTAGATGAAGATGGAGACGTTGTGTATCCGGCGATTCTCTGGTGTGATCAGAGAACTGAAAGACAGTGTGAAACAATTACCGAGTTGTATGGCGGGGAGAAAAAGATCGTTGAGAGATTTGGAAATCCTGTGTTGACAGGGTTCACGCTTCCCAAGATCCTCTGGCTTGCAGAAAACGAGCCCGATAAGTTCAGGAAGATACGTAAGTGGATGTTGCCAAAGGACTACATAGTCTTCAAACTCACGGAAAGATCTGTGACTGATTTCTCAGATGCTTCCGGTACTTCTATGCTCGATCTTGAAGGCGGCTTCGACAGAAGTATTATGGAGATCGTAGGTATTGAGGAGTCAGCAAGTCCGGAGCTGATCGAATCGGGCAAGATAGCGGGAACGGTAACGAGCGCTTCGCTTCCTGAGCTGAGAAACGTTCCCGTTGTAGTAGGTGGTGCCGACAACGCGGCATCGGCTTACGGATGCGGTGTCGAGAATCCGGGTGACGCAATGGTCAGTATCGGTACCTCTGGAACTGTTGTTGCACTGACTAGGAAGGGAAGACCCGACCCCAAAGGTGCGGTTCATCTCTTCCGGCATGTTACCGGCAATGACTTCTATCATATGGCCGTGATCTTGTCCGCGACAAACTCCTTAAACTGGTTCAAAGAGAGGTTTGGTGCGGGCCTCTCTTTCGATGCTTTGGAGAATCTAGTAAAAAATGCGCCAGCGGGTTCGAACGGAGTTGTGTTTCTTCCATACCTGAACGGCGATCGGACTCCTCATCGTGATCCGAATGCAAGAGGTACCATATTCGGCTTGTCATCCTTCCACAGCAAGGGGGATATTTTCAGAAGCATCTACGAGGGTGTGGTTTATGCCTTGAGAGAAGGGGCTGAGCTGATTGAGGGCCTAGGATCAGACATGAATGATGTGAGAATCGTCGGGGGAGGTTCGAGAAGCGATACTTGGTGCCAGATAGTGGCAGATAACCTTGGGAAGACGATTTGGCTTCCCGAAGTCGATGAAGGTCCCGCGTACGGTTCTGCTCGCCTTGCTTCTAAGGCATTGGGTCTGGATTCTTCATCGTGGATAAAGATGAAGAGAGAATACAGACCAAACGAAAACGCGAAGAGTGTATACGACAGGGTATTCAGGATATACAAGGATCTATATATTAGCATGAAAGAACGTTTCGGAGAGATTAGCCGCTTGCAGCAGGAAATTGTCAACTGAAAGGAGGGACTGCAATGAGCATTTTCGACAAGATAGAGAGAATTCAGTACAAAGGGCCGGATAATCGCGACCCGCTTGCGTTCAGTTTCTACAACCCTGAAGAGACAATCATGGGGACCACTATGAGAGAGTATCTGAGATTTGCTGTGGCTTTCTGGCATACCTTCAAGGGTGATGGACTAGACATGTTCGGTCAGCCGACAGCGAGAAGAAGCTGGGACAGCGTTAAGGATCCTATGACTCTGGCAAAGCTTAAGGTCGATGCAGCGTTTGAGTTCTGCGAAAAGCTAAGCATTGACTACTTCTGTTTTCATGATCGAGATATTGCCCCTGAGGGAAATACTCTGCGGCAGACAAACAACAATCTCGATGAGATAGTGAGACATATTTCCGATCATCTAAAAACAAGCAACGTCGGAATACTTTGGGGAACGGCAAACTTGTTTGCGCACCCGAGATTCATGCATGGGGCTGCCACATCTTGCGATGCGGATGTCTATGCCTATGCTGCTGCTCAGGTGAAGAAAGCGATTGAAGTTACAAAAGAGCTGGGCGGTAAAAACTACGTATTCTGGGGAGGAAGAGAAGGGTATGAAACTCTTCTTAACACCAATATGAGTCTAGAGATAGAAAATCTTGCCAGATTCTTCCACATGGCTGTAGATTATGCGAAGGAAATTGGGTTCGAAGGCCAATTCCTGATAGAACCGAAACCCATGGAACCTACGAAGCACCAGTACGATTTCGATGTGGCAAATGCATTGTCTTTCCTGAGAAAGTACGGTCTTGAAGAGCACTTCAAGTTCAATGTTGAGGCCAATCACGCAACCCTTGCCGGACATGACTTTCAGCATGAACTGAGATTTGCCAGGATCAATGGTCTTCTTGGAAGTGTTGATGCAAACCAGGGAGACTTGCTTCTAGGATGGGATACGGACCAGTTTCCGACAGATGTCTACTCCACAACACTAGGAATGTACGAGATAATCAAGAACGGGGGTCTCAATCCCGGTGGTTTGAACTTCGATGCTAAAGTGAGAAGGGGTTCTTATGAAGAGAAAGATCTCTTTTCAAGCCATATAGCTGGTATGGATACATTCGCTCTGGGACTGAAGGCCGCCGCCAAACTCTTGCAGGAGGGCACGCTGGAAGACCTCTTGAAAGAAAGATACAGAAGCTTCGATTCAGGAATAGGAAAGGAGATTGAAGAAGGTAGAGCCAGCTTCAAGTCGCTTGAAGAATACATCATAGATAAAGAGAGTCCCCTTCCGGAGCCTTCTAGACAGGAGTATCTCGAAAGATTAGTCAACTGGTCGATCGTTTCTGCAGGTAGATAATTGGAGAACTCCTTAGCAATCTTGGAGAGCAGCTGCTTGAGGCTGCTCTCCTTTCGGAATGTAGAGGAACCCGCTGAGTTTCTAGAGATGTCAGTGCGCGTTGCTCCAGATCCGAATTTCAGTTCTATAAAAGGTTCACGCGTGAGAATGATTCGCGGGCGTTGACGTGAATCAGCCGGCGCAAGCAAGCATACACAAAGTACTTTTAAATGCCCACAGATTCTGTCAAAGAGGAAAACCGCAACAGCCACATCTTTTGTGTTTCGATTAGTTCAGCTCTTCTTAGGTTGAAACTCATATCTTCGTCTTTCCGTAATCTCGGCAGATGCGGATCTTCCAACCATTCCAGATCGACGTTGATACAGGCAGTTTAGCAAGCGAAATGCCAACAAAGCTCTCACGAGAAAGTACAGAACAAGCGCCTTGCTTAGGAAGTATAACTGCCTCTTTGTGATAGTTTTGTCATCACACACTCGCGATAACTCCATGCAGAATTTACTTGTGAAGGATTGATTTGCGCTGCTAGAGGTGAGAAGATTTCTCCAGCGTGTCTGGAGGAGGAACGTCATTGATAATCGATCTGTCGTTCAAAGACTTATATGGAAAGGCACTCGAAGTACAGGAGCTGTTTGATTCAGTTGAAGAGCTAACAAATCAAATCCGGATCGAAACCGGCTTAAGATGCCCCCCCTCCTGCAGAGAATGCTGTAGAACTCGCGACGATGCTATTCAGGTAACAATCACCGAATTTCTTCCGCTTTCTTTGAAACTCTGGAATGAGGGTAGAGCCGAGCTGTTTCTTTCGACATTGGAGACCGTTTTGGACGACGATAGTTGTATTCTTTTTGAGAGCTCACCAGAATTGAGCAAGGAAGGCGGATGCACAGAATACAGATACAGGCCACTGCTATGCAGGATGTTTGGTTTTTCAGGTGTAATGGACAAGTTCGGTAAGGTAGTTCCGGCGATATGCAGGCTTTTGAAGACAAACTGTCCAGAATGTGTCAGCAAGCTACTTGAAAGGATTTCTGAAGGGTCGCGAATTCCAGTATTTTCCGAGTTCTCCAGTCGTATTCAGGGAGTTGATCCTTATATGGGAACAAGGACTTATTCAATTAACGTGGCTCTGAGAAGAGCGCTTGAGTATGTGGGCATGAGAGTTGACTACACGACAAAAGGTTTCGACAGAACGGCGTAAGTTCGTATTAGGGTCCCGATTTGAGTATCATAAACCAAGCTCTGGTAGTAGAATTCTTCTAAGAAGTCTTTGCGTTTGAGACTCAAAGAAAGAGGAGGCGCACGTATGAAAAGACTGTTCATTATTTTTGTGATGATTCTTGTTGCTGCTACCCTTTCTGCACAGCTCGGATTGAGGACTCTTACTCCCGAGCCTACAGAAACCATCGAAGCTACTGATTTGGAGGCGGTTCCTCCCGCTCCGGAAGGGTTGCCTGCTCTTACTCTAAGAACTGTAGATTCACTACTGGTAACCTTCAGAGAAGGGTGGAAAGGCCCGGATGATCCTGCGTGGAAGACCGAGACAATTGGCACTTCGAAAATAATGATACCCGATAGTTACTCGATCTTCCAGGAGAAGATGGGTTTGAACTACGACGCTCAAATCTTCGATGAAGACAACGCTTTGTTCGGTAGGCTCTTCTTCTATCAGCTTGAGTCTTATGAGCGTGAAGAGTTGGTTGAGGCGGTGGTCGCTTCTCTTTATGGCGAGAGCGCTTCGACTGACAGGGCATATGAAGAGACAGTAGAACTTGAGAGCGGGCTCGTTGCTTATCTTGCATCATTAAAGGTGAGACCGGAAGCAGAGTATCCATTCATTGCCGTGTACTATCCATCTGAGGAACTGGATGTGACGGAACCGGGACCGGTAACGATGTTCGTTTTCGAGCTCGCGAATTACCAAGGTTCAGAACTCGAAATGGCGAAGGAAATCATTTCCAAAATCGTCGGAAGCTTTATCGATGTGGAAGAAGAATTGGAAGAAGAAGTAGTTGTTCCTGAATTGGAAAAGAGTGAACATACAGATCTTTTCGTCAAGATGATCGACTCACTTCTCAAAGAAGATGATATTGATATCAATATTGATGACTGGCTAGAGGTTGAAGGCGACTATTTCGGATTCTTGATGCCGCCAGAATTCTCAGTGCAGTTTTACCTTTCCGACTATTTTGAGGTAGCCGATTTAGGATTGCGTGGAACTATTGTCGGCAAGCTTTTTGTCGGTGAGACAGACGAACCTACAAGTACTGAAGGCGTACTTAATGAGCTCGTTTATGAGTATCTTGGTGGATTTGGTAATTTCGAGGTAGTTGATAGCTATTCTGGAAATATCGGTCGGGAGTCAACAGTAAACGTTTTCGCTCTGGACTTCTCTGGACAACTCTGCTGGATAGCACTGTTCTCCGAATCTGTTGATGCCGAAGTGTTCGGTCCAGGAGAGTACTTTGCTTTGGTTGGACTGGCCGATTCGCAGGATGCAGAAAACTGGGCTAAATGGTACACCGGAATTCTCGCAACGCTAGACTTCTAGTTCGTTTGCAAATGACGATTCGACAGGCGCACCTGAGAAGGGG
>NZ_DJHG01000024.1:0-25386 GCF_002432955.1 Mesotoga sp. UBA5825
TCTTCGCCAGCCTTGCGTCCCGCCGAAGGCGGCATTGCGTCTTACTTCAGCAGTGACTGGCTTTTCTCTCGCCTTCTCGTCAGCATAGCGAACGTCTCGACAACGCTCTTTCTCGGTTGATCTCATCGGTGAACGGGTCCATGCTTTTGGACAGCTGAAGGAGGATTGATCAGCAAGATCACTTCTTCTCAATCTTGAAGACCCACTGCGAATAGGTCCCGGATTCGACGATTAGCGAGTGGCCTACCCCGGTAGGAATCAGCAGTGAATCGCCTATTTGGAGAATGTGTTCTTCTTCGACAATCATTTCTTCACTCCTGAACTCGCCATCGGAGATTTCTTTTATGTCACCGTTGAGCACTCCAGTTTTGACCTTCGCAGTTCCCGAAATCACTACATATAGGTCATGCTGATACTTGTGAGCCTCGGGTCTTCCTGAGAACGGGGAGTTGATCTCTACGGCCTTCGCAGAGAATCCCGCTATTCCCGGTGCGAAGTCTATGCCTTTTGCCGAATATTGTACCGCTTTGTCTGCCATTCCGATTCCTCCTATTTTGAATTGCTCTAATGACTGAAAATGATTTCATCTTATAAGAGATAGGAGATCTCTATAAGCCGGGCGCTTTTCATAAGGCGCCATTGATTCCTTGAGATCTATCACATTGGCTCACTGAGCAATCAGCCCTCTAGATCGCCCTTCAGGAAACTTTGGAGCTTAAGTACTTGCTCATGCCCTCCGAGGACCATAAGGCTGTCACCGGGCTTAACTACTGTCGAAGCACTTGGATTGAACTTGCTAACTCCGCCCGTAACTGTTGCAATTATAATCAAGCCTATCTTCTGTGGTATTCTAAGCGCTTCCAATGTCTGCCCTTTTTCGGGGAAGCTTTCCGGCACTCTGACTTCTTCAAAACGCAACTGCAGTGAACCTGATTGCGAGATACTATCCAGAAAGCCAGTGATCGTTGGGTTTAGCATCATTGCAACCATTCTGTGCGCTCCAATCTCCTGGATGGGAATTACTTTGTCTGCTCCCGCATAACTCAACTTGTTGATGTTCTCACCATGGGTTACCTTGGAAATTATCTTCATGTTTTTGTTCATTCCTCTAGCCGTTAGAACTACGAAGATGTTGTCTACGTCGTCCGGAAGACATGCGAGCAAACCTTGTGCCTTGTCAACGCCTGCGCTTTTCAAGGTCTCTTCCTCTGTGGCATCTCCGGAGATGAATATTAGCTTTCCTCCCTCTTTCTTAGTCAGATCACGGAGCCTTTCTTCTCTCTTCTCAACAATCACCACGTCATAGTTTCTCTTAGATATCTCATTTGCAATTGTTGATCCCAGGTCGCCAGCTCCGATTACAATAAAATGGTTTTCCAGTTTTTGTATTGTTTTCAATATCCTTCTCCTCCTGATAAGCTTATTGACTCTTCCTTCTACAAGAAAAGCCGTTATGTTTGAAACTGCGTAAACAACGATGGTGATGCTCGCAAGTATAATTATACTGGTGAACACCTTCCCGGCTTCAGTCAGGTCAGTAGGGGTGCTGTAACCAACTGTTGAGATCGTGATCATTACCATGAAAAAGGAATCGATAGGATGGTATCCTTCGATTATTGAGTATCCAAAGATTCCTATCAGAAACACACAGAGCAACAGCAAGAGAGAGACAACTATCTGCTTCATTCCACCGCTTTCTTCATTCATTGTTACCTCCAGGGTATCGAAAGAGTCTCAGTGAAGCGATTTCATCGTTATGGTAAAATCTTAGCAGAAGGGGGCCGCTGTGGTCGATGAAGAAATATACTCTCAAAAGTTCAGAGATTCCCGAATTTCTTAGCGAAGGACTAGACGAGGAACAGCTGAAAGCTGTCGTCCAATCAAACGGCCGTTCACTGATAGTGGCGGGGCCGGGTTCAGGAAAGACCCGTGTGATTACGTATAAGATCGCGCATCTAGTATCGAATTCGGTGAGCCCGCAGAATATTCTTCTCGTCACATTCACAAGGGCCGCTTCCAGAGAGATGATCGATAGGGCCAGGCGAACCAGCGGATCAAGCCTCCAGGGAATGCTTTCAGGAACATTCCACCACGTGTGCAATTACTTCTTGAGAAAATACTCGAAGGCAGCCGAGTTGAAAGAGAATTTCACTATCCTTGACAGAGAGGATTCGAAAGATCTCATTAAGCATTGTAGGGCGGAGTTGCTTGAAGAAAGAGAAGGTATCAACAGTTCGACTCTACCTTCAGCAGGAGTTCTTCAAAGCATCTATTCTTATTCGGTAAACGTGCTTTCGTCTTTGAGAGAGTCGATTGCGAGGCAGAATCGGAAGTTTCTCGGTTCATATGACGAGATTGAAGAGATCTGGAAGAGGTATGTTCAAGAAAAGACACTTCAGAACTGTGTTGACTATGACGATCTGCTGTTGAAGGCTCTCAAGATGTTCAATGAAAATCCCGTGATTCTTCGAAAAGAGGCCGAGCGCTTCAGATGGGTTCTTGTTGACGAGTTTCAGGATACCAATGTTTTGCAGTTCAGGCTCGTCGAAATGTTGTCTTCCATTCACGGAAACCTGATAGTTGTCGGAGACGATGCCCAGTCGATATATTCATTCAGGGGAGCAAGGTTCGAAAACGTCTATGATTTTCTTGCTACCAAAGATGCAAAGATCTTTAAGATTCAGACTAATTACCGATCAACCCCACAGATTGTCGATTTAGTTAACTCCATTGTTCCCGAAGACTCCATTGAAAAGCAACTTCGGGCGGTTAGAATGAACGGACCGATTCCGGTCGTTGCAGAGACCTGGGACAATCTGGAAGAAGCTTCTTTTGTCGCTCAGAAGATCCAGGAACACGTAGACGATGGTATAAACCCCGATAAGATAGCCGTTCTATACCGTTCACACTATCATTCTCTCGAGCTCCAGATGGAGATGGACAAGAGAAAGATGAATTTCACCCTTTACTCGGGTCCCAGATTCACCGAAACCGCTCACGTTAAAGATATACTTGCAATACTGAAGGTTATCGAAAACCCGCTGGATCAAATATCCTGGGGAAGAACTTTGAGGCTGTTTCCCGGTGTAGGAAGCGCAACGTCTCTTAGAATAATTCAGGGAATAACCGCAGCAGTTAATGACGGTCACAAACCGGTTGATGTAATTGGGTCGCATGTAAGCAACAGGGTGAAACTTGACAAGTTGGCTGCCCTTTTCAGTGATCTCGATGAAAAAGAACCTCCTTCGGAGATTGTAAGGCGTTTTTATGAGGTTTTCTACGGTGCCTATCTAGATGACAAATTCCCGGACGCGAGAGAAAGAAGGATGGATGTTGAGAGGCTTATTGAGATTGCCGGTCGCTACAGGTCGATTTCCGATCTTCTTGAGGATCTTGCCGTTAGCGAGAAGATCGATATTGAACGGGAGTCTGCTGAAAAACAACCGGCGGTTGTGCTTTCAACTGTGCATCAGGCGAAGGGGTTGGAGTGGGACGTAGTTTTCATTTTGGCCGTGAATCCGGGTGATCTGCCGAATTCAATGGCGATACTAGAAGGTTCTCTGAGCGAAGAAGAAAGAATTTTTTATGTGGCCGTTACAAGAGCAAAGGATTACCTTTACATTCTCAAACAGAAGGGTGGTAGATCAAGGCCTATGATAGGAAACAGATACGTCTTCAGAAGCGGACATGATTTCGTGGAAAAGTTGCCTAAAGACTGTTTCGAGCGTTGGGATGTAAGTTGGGATTTCTAAGTCAAATGTGTTCCAATAAAGTAGCAACTAGGAGGGAGAACGAATGAACTCATTGTACTTTCCACTTGTAGCAGGGATTATCTCAACCGTTTTTGCCTTCATTATGTTGCGAAAGACTCTGAGCTTTTCGCAAGGTAATGATAGGATGAAAGAGCTTTCTAAGTATGTTCAGGAAGGTGCCTCTGCATTCCTTGAAGAAGAAGCAAGAAAGATATTCCTTGTGGCTATTGTACTGGCCGCAGTTCTAGGGATTATCTTCCAGTCGTTCAAGTATCCAGTTGTGCTGCTCTTTGGCGCGCTCGTCTCTGAGCTGGCCGGAGTTATTGGGATGTACGCTGCAACAAGAGCAAATGCGAGAGTTGCAGCGGGAGCGGAGCATGGTCTAGCGAACGCTTTCAAAGTTGCCTTCTCAAGCGGGTCTGTTATGGGGCTTGCTGTGGCCGGTTTCTCACTTACCGGTCTGGCACTTGTTATGCTTGTTTTCAAGAGCTCGTTTGTTTTTGAGAACATCACGGATATCTCCAGAGCTTTCGGCAGGATATCCTATATTGATGGAATCATGATCATTAGCTCTTACTCTCTAGGAGCCAGTCTCATAGCTTTGTTCGATAGGGTCGGCGGAGGAATGTATACGAAAGCCGCCGACATGAGTGCCGATCTCGTGGGGAAAATCGAAGAGCAGATAGAAGAAGACGATCCAAGAAATCCGGCTACCATTGCCGATAACGTTGGAGACAACGTGGGAGATGTCGCCGGTCTCGGTGCGGATATTCTTGAGTCTTATGTTGCTTCGATAGTCTCAGCGATCGTTCTGGCGATCTTCATGAAGTTCGCGGATCACGGGACGATGACCGAAGCACAGTATTACGGCCTGATAATCTTGCCTGTTCTAATAGCCGCCGCGGGCGTACTATCCTCTTTGATAGGCGTGCTTGTGGTCGCGAATATGAAGACCAAAGATGCTCAGAAGAGCTTGAGCTTTGGAAACCTCTTTACAGGGGCTCTTGTTCTGGGCTCCGTGGCCATAGTGATTGGAGTAGCGGCGCCGGACTATGCCTTTAAGGACAGCTTCATCATCAATCCTGAGTTTGTTTCCAGATGGAGACTCTTTTTTGCAATAGCAGCCGGACTCATCGCGGGAATAATCATTTCGAAGCTGAGTGAATACTATACATCGGATGAATATAAGCCGACTAGAAAGCTTGCAAAGGATACCCAGAGCGGAGTGGCCATAAATATCACTGGCGGTCTTGCTCTTGGAATGGGAAGTACCATTTGGCCGGTAATAACACTTGCAATTGCAATTCTTGCCGCTTACTGGTCTGCAGGAGTTTACGGAATAGCTATCGCAGCCCTTGGGATGCTTTCTTTTGTTGGATACATCGTCTCTGTCGACTCTTATGGTCCTGTTGCAGACAACGCAGGTGGAATAGCTCAGATGGCCAAACTCGATCCTAAGGTAAGAAAGCTCACCGACAGGCTCGACTCTGTCGGAAATACGACAGCGGCAATCGGAAAGGGATTCGCCATTGGTTCAGCGGCTTTTGCCGCCCTTGCCCTCATAGTATCGTATATTTGGGGTACGGCGGGAACTGCCGACGAGATTGTGAACAATCCGGTGATCAACCTGGTTGAGCCATACACTCTAATTGGGATTTTGATTGGAGGTATGTTGCCCTTCTTCTTCACATCTCTATTGATCAAGGGTGTGGCCGATACCGCAAACCTTATGATTGTTGAGATCAGGAGACAGTTCAAAGAAATTCCTGGCATCAGAACGGGCGAGGCGGTGCCTGACTATAAGAGATGCATTGAGATAACAACCAAAGGTGCCGTAAGCAGAATGCTTACCCCAGGAATAGTTGCAATCGCTTCTCCATTCATTGTCGGCTTTCTCTTTGGCCGATCTGCCGTGGCAGGGCTGTTGATGGGAGGACTGTCAAGCGCTATCATGATCGCAATATTTAGCGCAAACGCCGGCGGAGCCTGGGATAACGCAAAGAAGTACATTGAAACGGGAGAGTTCGGCGGAAAAGGTACTCCAACACACGAAGCGGCTGTCGTTGGCGATACGGTGGGAGATCCTCTCAAGGATACAGTTGGCCCGTCGATGGATATTCTTATCAAGCTGATGTCTGTTGTTTCTCTGGTGTTTGGTTCACTCTTCCCGGTAACTCCGTTCTTCATGTGAAGAAAAAACCTCAAAAGCGCAGCTTACGGGCTGCGCTTTTTTTGAGTTTCCCTTTAGTTCAAACAATCCGTTCATCGTGATAGAATTCTCTCATGGACACGAAGAAAGCTTTCAGCCTTATTTCGTCATGTGGTTTTTTTCTCTTTGGATTTACATCGATAATACTGGGTAGTGCGCTGCCGGCAATCGAGAAGAGTTTTGGGATTGATCATCAGATAGCAGGAGTACTTCTTTCACTTCCTACTCTTGCTTTCATGTTGTCGGCGGTATTTGTTAGCGCTTTTTCAAACAAGTTCGGTCCATTCAAGTTGCTTGCCGGCGGGATAGTAATCATTACAGGTGGCTTGACAGTTCTCTCGATCGGGAGGTCATTCTGGCTGCTGCTTCTGGGGAGTATGGCTCTAAGCTTCGGAACAGGAACGATGGAGACGTCGATTGGAATTGGCGTTTCCGGAATGAACTACAGAAAACCGGGCGGAGCATTGAATCTGATGCACTCGCTATTTGCGCTAGGTTCGATCATATCGCCATTGATTGTTGCAGCTTTTCTTGTTGATTATAATTCTTGGTGGAAGCCATTCTTCGTTGCTCTTTTCGGTGGCGCATTTCTTGTAGCTTTTGCTCCGTTACTCTTCAGAATTCCTTTTGTCGGCAGTAATCAGAAGGCAACCCACTTCAAGAAGGAAGTGTTCTCCAAGAAGGTCTTCTGGCTAATACTCGCCGGAGTGCTCCTGTATGTAGGTTATGAAATTGGTTTTACGTCGTGGCTTTCAAGTTTTGTTTTTGAGACGAAGGGCATTGAGATGAGATATGCCAGTGTCTTTCCCGCACTGCTCTGGACAGGGATATTCATTGGTAGATTGCTTGCAGGCTTTTTCGTTGATCGACTGGGTTACGAGTTATCGCTCTTGTTTATGGTGAGCATTGCATTTGTCTCCTTTGGAGCAGCATTACTGCTTAGTTCTCCAGTTACCATCGGTATTGCCGTGGTCTTCGCCGGGTTTGGTTTTTCGGGAACATTCCCTACGCTTCAGGCGATTCTCATATCCACCATGAAAGACGGGATAGGTTTTGCCATTGGGATGTTTACTGTTGCAGCTTCAATAGGTGGAGCTATCTCCAATTTCTTCGTCGGTTTTCTCGGGCATCAATTCGGCATGATGGCAGGCGTTCTCTTCATCATGTTTCTAATCTTCCTCGAGATCGTTGTGGTGCTACTCATCATTAGACTCAAGGCGGTGGTAAAGGATGCATAGCAAGGTTGTTGTCATTGGAGCTGGTCCTGCGGGCTTGGCCGCATCAAGAGTTTTGCTGAGAGAGGGCGTTGATTTCGTCCTTGTGGACTCCCGGACTTTTCCGAGAGAAAAGGGTTGCGGTGGCGGGCTGACGCCAAGAGCACTGAAAATCCTTAGGCAGGTATTTCCGGATGTGGAGATCCAGGGTTTTGAAACCCGCGAGTTATCGGTCAATGCTCTGTCGGAAGGAAGTTTCAAATACATAGTGTCCTTGGTTTCGAAGAGGCCTATCTTTAATAAGGTCGATAGGAAGGAGTTTGACCAGTCCCTTCTGCAATCTATTCTAGAGAGAGACGGACGGCTCGTTGTCTCGAGAGTGCTAGAAGTCAAGAGAGTCAAAGAAGCCTTTGTGATAATGACAGACGGCAGAGAGTTGAGTTCGGATTACGTGATAATCTCCGCAGGTGTTTTCGGGGCAAAGTTAGTCGGTAAGGAACCTCCTTGTTACAGTGTCATATATCACGGATACAGCTCTCCAACGGGTAATGCCTCCATAACGTTTGTCCCCAACGGTTATCTTTGGAGTTTTCCTGGCGAGTCGTATGATTCAGTAGGCGGGGGAATTTATCCTGATTGTGAAAATGTCTCTTCCTATGAAGAAATGAGCACACTGATTAAGAGAGTCTTTGATGAGGAAATTGAACTTTCGGGAACTCCTATTCCTACATTCGACAGTGAGGTAGTGCTGAAACTGAACAACCTGGAAAGAGGTCTGTTATTTGCGGGCGATAGCGCAGGTCTTATCGATAACTGGATAGGTGCCGGGATTGACTTTGCACTTGATTCAGGAAGGCAGGCGGCCCTATCTATTGTTGAAGATGGTTACAAGGGAAAGACCGCAAACGAAAGATACCTGGAAAGGCTTTTCCCTATCGCGAGGCATCTGCAGATCGCAGACGCCTTCAGGAAGAGGTTCAACGCGAATCTTGATGAGAAACTAGATCTTCTTAAGGGAAAAACGGCTGGTAAACTGTTGATCAATTATTTGAGCGGTTATGTGAAAGGTCCGTACTGGCTCACCTTGAAGAGTCTCTTCACAGGTGGAGTCGAGAGCCGCTCAACACATAACTGAAGTCGCTCTGGACATTATCTCTCTTATTCCATCGTTTGCAACTTCACCATCGATCAATCTCATCAACCTTTCTCCGTAAGAGTTGGCGATTTCCATGTTGTGAGTTATCATGATTATAGTTATTTCGTACTCTCTGTTGATTCTGGCTGTCAGTTCCATTACTCTTGAGGCGCTATCTGGATCAAGTGCAGCCGTGTGTTCGTCAAGAAGCAGCAGCCTGGGCTTCGACAAGATGGCCATTACCATAGCCAGAGACTGTTTTTGCCCTCCGGAGAGCTCTCCCGCTTTCGTTCTCATCCTGTCTTCCAGTCCAAGCCCGAGATCCCTAAGAAGAGTTATCGCCTCTTCTTTGACAGAACTGAACCTGAAGGGCCTGTTGCCTTTCTTCGATGCAATTATCAGGTTCTCGGCTATTGTAAGAGCCGGAAATATTCCCGTATTTGGGTCTTGATAGACTCTTCCGATGAACTCAGCAAGTCTGTGAGGCTTCATGCAATTCATCGTCTTGTCGTCGATTATATATAAACCCGATGTGGGCTGAACCTCACCAAGAATTACTTTGAGAAGTGTTGACTTGCCTGCTCCATTGGGTCCGACTATGGTGACAAATTGCCCTTCGGGGATTGTCAGACTAACATTTCTTAGGGCAACTCTTTCGTTTTCCATCCCCTCATTGTATACGACCGTCAAATCTTTGAATTCGACCATAACCTCTTCACCTCCTGTTTAACCTTTCGTTTTCCTCCGCTAGTAGAAAGCTGCCTCAATCCAATTACAGTAATAATAAAGACTGCTGTGAGTAGTTTCATATCGCTTGCAAGAAAACCGATTCTGTACCCATATCTCATTGCCAGAGAGAGAAGCGTCTGATAAATAACACCCCCCACTATCGGTGAGAGAAGACCATAGAAGAGCTTAACTCTACCCAGAAGTATCTCGCCCATTATTACCGATGCAAGTCCAGTTACGACCATTCCCTGACCGATTGTGGCATCAGAGAAGCCGCTGTAGAGCGCGAATAGACCGCCGCTCAGCCCGATAATGCAGTTCGCAACGGTAAGCCCCGCAATAGCGAGAAGATTCTGAGAGATACCGAAAGAAACCACCCCCGAGGGATTACTTCCAAAAGCTCTTAGGGTCATCCCAGGATCAGATTTCAGCACAATCGAAAGAACTACAACCACAGCAGAAATTATGAGAACTATGAGCAATAAGTCGGATCCGTCGAGATCGTTGTTGAAGATGTTCTTTGCAACAACAGTAGTCTTTGTTGTGCGTTTTTCAGTATTGATCTCGAGCTCTCCAAAAAGGCCATCAAGACCAGTTCCGCCGCTCATCTCTTCAAAACTTTGAGTGCTCCTTTCAGGAACGACTCGAGGAACAGGGAGATTGGGCCCGCCCATTACCCTGAGATTTACTGAGTAAAGCATTGTCATGACTAAAATTCCGGCTAATAGAACGTTGATCTTGAGCTTTCTATGAATTGTTCCGGTTATGCTGCCAGCAAGAGCACCCGTGGCGGCCGCAAGCATTATCGCCAACCAGGCAGGAAATCCGGAAACCAGAGCCCTTACCGCAACCGCTGCTCCCAGGGCAAAGGATCCATCTGTCGTAAGGTCAGGAAGATCAACTATTCTGAAAGATATATAAACTCCCAGGGCCATAAGGCCTATTATCAATCCCTGTTCCAGAATCGCCATAGACTTACCTTTCCGTCTCTACACCATTAGTTACAACGATGTTTGCGAGATCAAGAACAGACTGTGGTATCTCAATACCGATTTCTTCTGCAATGTCAGTGTTTACGAAAAGGATTAATGAATCCTGACCAAGGATCTTTGTTTCGAGTTCCGAAGGGGAAGCGCCCTTCAGTATTTGGACGACCAGTTCTCCAGTAGCTCTTCCTATTTGGTAGTAATTGAATCCGAAACCGATTAACCCGCCCGATCTTGCGATGTCAATGTCAGCCGCGACTATCGCTATCTTCTCTCTTAGGGCGACTTTGGAAATCGACTGGATGCTCGAGGCTGCGGTGTTGTCGGTACCGATGTAGATAGCATCAACATCTTTGATCTGAGCGTTAAGAGAGGTGACCATTTCAACTGTTGTGGAACCGGTAATATCGACTAACCTCATTCCCAGAGCGTCACAAGCCTCTTTCGCAAATTCTCTTATCGTTACAGAGTTTGCCTCTCCTGAATTGTAGATAATCCCTATCGTCTCAACTTGTGGCAGAGTCAGTTTGAGAAGCTGGAGCTGAGTCTTGACTGGCGTCATATCGCTGATTCCAACTACATTTCCCGGGTTTTTGCCAAATGAAGGAACTAGACTGGCACTAACTGGGTCGGTGACGGCACTGAAGACTATTGGAATTGTCTTCGAGGCATTCACCAGCGCCTGTGCCGAGGGAGTGGCAATTCCAACCATCACTGCAGGGTTCAGAGAAACAAACTGTTTTGCTATTGTTACTGCGGTTGATACCGATCCCTGGGCGTTCTGAAAATCGATCACGATACTCTCTCCATCCTTGAAACCATTCTCTTCAAGTACATCGATAATTCCGTCTCTAACTGCATCTAGCGCTGGGTGTTCGACGATCGAAGTAATTCCGACTGTCTGCGTTGACAAACCAAGAACTCCAATAAGTAGTAATACACATACAAGAACCCGCTTCATTCTACATCCCTCCTAAAATAAAAAGAGAGGACGCTTCTCAACGTCCTCTCTTTTTATACTCTCTAGTGTATTTTAACTCAAGCACACACCGGAGGAGTCCGAAGAAAGGACGTTCCTCCTAAACCAATAAGCGTATGCAAAACTTATGAATGCTGCTCGAGTCATCACTTTGAACCTCCGAAAATCTTTGATAGGAAATTTATACCACAAAACAATGTTACGGATCAACAGTAAAGACGAAAGTATTGTTTCCTTTAGGTTCTCTCTTCTCTTGAATATGGTACTCCCAGTGATGCCGGTGCACCAACCTTTCTCTTCAGCGTATCTGTCGAAGTGAAAAAGAGAACGACAATTGTGAGCAAATATGGAAGCATCTTGAGAAAGTCGGGTGAGACGTGAGCTCCTACTGCTTGTAATCTCAATCCAAGGGCAGTTATTCCTCCGAAGAGATATGCACCTATCAAGGCCTTCACAGGATCCCAGGTTGCGAATAGCACAAGAGCTATGGCTATCCACCCCCTGCCGGCCGTCATGTTTTCGATCCACATCGAGTTATAGGCCAACGAGAGATAAGCTCCGCCTATTGCTGTAATTGAACCTCCCAGAATAGTGTAGATGTATCTGACTGCGAATACATTTATACCTTTAGCATCTGCGGCTTCGGGAGATTCGCCTACTGCTCTTAGGGTCAGTCCGGGTCGTGTCTTGTAAATGAAGAACCACATGACGGGAACAAGCAGAAAACTTATGTAGACAAGAAGGTCGTGACTGAAAAGAATCTGGCCCAAATATGGAATATCCGATAATACAGGAATTCTTATAGGCTGAAAACGCTTTGCGATTACCCCGATGTAGTCTCTTCCCCACAAACCGCTTAGACCGGTTCCCAGCATAGTTATGGCGAGCCCGCTGACGATCTGGTTCACTCTGAGAGTTACTGTGAAGAAGGCATGAACAAGGCCGAGAACGGCTCCTGCAAGCATTGCGACGAGTATAGCAAGTAGAAGGTTTGAAGTCTGATATGAGGCGACGAAGCCTCCAATAGCTCCGACCAGCATGAGACCCTCTAATCCGAGATTCATTACTCCCGATCTTTCAGTGAAGATCGTGCCGAGAACTGCGAACAGTAGAGGAGTTCCCGCTCTGACTGTAGCGCTGAGTGTCGAGAGAATGAAAGACTCGATATTATTCATTCGTAACTGCCTCCTCTCTCGATACCCTCAATCTATATTTGGCAATAGCCTCTCCTCCGAGAAGGCTGAAGAGTACCAGCCCCTGAAATACCGATATGAGAGCCATCGGCAGCTTATAGAACATCTGAAGCTGATCATTTCCTACGAGTAGCCCTCCGAAGAGAAATGCGACAAGCAGAATTGCAATCGGGTTCAGCTTGGCCAGCCAGGCTACAATGATCGCAGTGTATCCGTATCCTGGAGAGAAGCCGTGTTGCAGTCTGTGTTGCACTCCCATCATTTGTATGGCTCCACCCAAGCCCGCTATCGCTCCGCTAACAACGAGCGCAATGATCGTGTACTTTATTATGCTGATTCCCGAGTATCTGGCAGCTTGAGCATTGTCTCCAACGATTTTTGAGTTCATTCCCCACCTTGTCCTTCTGTACACATAGAAGAGAATGAACGCCAACACGACTGCCAGGAAAAAGCCAATGTGAAATTCGCCGCCGAAGAGAGTCGGAAGTCTTGCCTGCTGAGGAAAAGGGGCCGTCCCGGGGAACCCGTAGCCCTTGGGGTCTTTCCACGGTCCGTATACAAGATAATCTACCCAGAATATTGCGACATAGTTGAGCATGAGAGTTACCACTATCTCGTCGGTCTTTGCAAATGCCTTCATTAATGCAGGGATTAAGGCCCAAATGCCACCCGCTGCCGCTCCTAGAACTGAAATGAGGAGAATCATAAGTACTGGCGAAGTGACATCTTTGAATAAGTAGAGAGCTCCCCAGGTAGCGGCCAATGCTCCCATATAGAGCTGGCCTTCACCTCCTATGTTCCATATCTTCATTCTGTATGCAAATGAAAGGCCGAGCCCAACGAAAGCCAGCGGGACCATCCTCATTAGTGTACTGAATATCCCGTATCTGTTCGCAAAGGGCCAAGTCAACATTTCCCTGTATGCTTCAAACGTCTCTTTGAATGCAAGAGACAAGGTTCCAAGTCGGCCGTAGAAGAAGATCAACAGAATGATTCCCATCAGCAGCAACGCAGCGGCCACTGAGAGTATTGGTACAAGGATAGAGGAGTATCTGGGAACGGCGAGTCTCTTTTCTATTCTCAACTTCACGCGATCTCCTCCTGTTTTGAACCGGCCATCATGAAACCAATTTCCTCTGTATACTTTGGATCAGGAGGTGTGTACCCCATTATCTGACCCTCATACATCACAGCAACTCTATCTGAAAGCCTGAATATCTCGTAGAGTTCCCCGGCTAGAAGCAGGATAGCCGCTCCTCGATCCTTATGAGCAAGAAGGGATTTATAGACAAACTCCATTGCTCCCACGTCTAAACCTCTTGTAGGATGCTCTGCAATGATTACAGTTGGCTTAGTTGACAGCTCTCTCGCGAGTACGAGTTTTTGAAGATTTCCTCCGGAAAGAAATCTTGCCTGAGTCTTGGTCGACGGAGTTGAAATCGAATACTCGCTTACGAGTCGCTCCGTAGCCTTCTGCATTGCACGAAAATCTACGTTGAACGGAGACTGAGGAATGTACTTCGTGTGGGCGTTCTTCATAAACATGTTCTCAGTAATTGACAGCGAGGGACATGTAGCCAGAGCTCTCCTGTCCTGGGGAACAAATGCCACGCCTGCCCGAATTCTTTGAGCGACATCGGTGTGACGAAGAGTCTTGCTGTTCAAGCGAATCGTACCGTGAACAGGTTTTCTAAGGCCATAAATGGCTTCTGCAAGCTCTCTTTGCCCATTACCCGCGACCCCTGCGATGCCTAGTATTTCACCAGAGCGGATGTTCAGACTCAAGCTCTTCACCGCTTCAAGATTCTTGTCATTTTTCACGGTCAAGTCTTCAACTTCCAGAACAGTAGTACCAGGTTCCTTTGTTGATTTCTCGAAGTCCAGCAAAACGTCTCTTCCAACCATCATTCTTACGAGAGATCTTCTATCAATTGAACTTCTCTCTTCAGTTCCAACAACCCTGCCACCTCTCAATACCGTAACCCTGTCGCTTATTTGGAGAACCTCGTCAAGTTTGTGACTTATGAAGATCACTGAAGAGCCTTCACTCACGAGCTTTCTTATTGCTTTGAACAAGACTTCAGTCTCTTGAGGAGTAAGGACTGCCGTTGGCTCGTCAAGAATGATGACTTTCGCGCCGGTATAAAGCAACTTTAGAATCTCGATTCGCTGTTTCTCTCCGACCGAGAGAGTCCAGACCCTTGCCTTTGGATTCACGGGTAGGCCATAGCTTTCTCCCAGATTCTTTATGCTCGATTCAACTGATTTTGTCTTTACAAAAAAGCCCATGTCTTTCAAGCCGAGAACAACATTCTCGGCAACCGTGAAGGAGGGAACTACAGTAAAATGCTGCTGCACCATTCCTATTCCCTGCTTCAGCGCATTATGAGGTGAAGAGATCGACGCCCTGTCTCCCTCAACGAGAATCTCTCCACCATCGGGCTTGTAAATTCCGAAAAGGATATTCATTAAGGTCGTCTTGCCTGCTCCGTTTTCTCCAAGTAGAGCGTGCACTTCTCCCTTTCGGAGATCGAACGAAATGTTATCGTTTGCAAGAATTCCTGGAAAGGCTTTAGTGATGTTTCTCATTTCGAGAACTGAAAGATCAGCCAAGAAATATCACTCCAAAGAAAGAAATTGAGGGGCCAGAAGGCCCCTCAGTGTTTTCACTGTATTTTACCTACAACGTTATTGATAAACCAGTCCATACTGAGAAGATCACTATCCGATGGCCTCTCGCCCTTGCCGTATCTCAGTGTTCCAGACTGGTCATACACCGGTCCGTCAAACGGGTGCATAATACCCTCGATTATCGCCTCTCTCATCGACATCACAAGCTTTGCTACTCCTTGGGGTACTAGGTCGCCAACGAAGATATCGACTACTCCGTCCTTAATACCGCCCCAATACTGCTCATTGGTCCAGGTACCGTCCATAACTCTTCTCACTACGTACTCGTAGAAAGGACCCCAGTTCCATACAGGGGCTGCGAGGAATGCGTTTGGAGCGAAGGCGGTCATGTCGCTGTTGTATCCTATTGAAAGCGCGCCTCTATCTTCTGCCGCCTGCTGTGGGGCAGGAGAGTCTTGATGCTGTGTTATGACATCTGCACCGATATCGAGTAGGGACTCCGCAGCCTCCTTCTCTCTTGCTGGGTCAAACCAAGTATTCGACCAGACCACGTGAACCTTTGCATCCGGATTCACGTACTGAACGCCCATTGCAAAAGCGTTGATTCCTCGAATAACCTCCGGAATCGGGTAGGCAGCAACGTAGCCAATGATGTTGCTCTTGGTCATTGCCCCTGCGATTAGACCGCTAAGGAACCTCGGTTCGTACATCCTTCCGAAATATGTGCCGAGATTGTCAGTGGTCATATAACCCGAACAGTGCATGAAGATTGAGTTGGGGAAAGACTGAGATACTTTTACCATAGGGTCCATGTAGCCAAAACTGGTTCCGAAGATCAAATCATAACCTCTTTGAGCATATCCTTTGAACACCGTTTCGGCTTCTCCACCTTCGGGAACGCTTTCAATAAAATCAGTTACTATCTGATCCCCGAAAACTCTCTCGAGATGAAGCCTACCTTCATTGTGCATGGTGCTCCAACCACCGTCGCCGACCGGTGCTACGTAGACAAAAGCAACTTTCAGTGGTGCCGCCATCAGCGCCGCTGCAATCAGCAGCACTGAGAAAAACAAGAAGATCTTCCTCACTGTTATTACCCCCTTTGTTGAGAAATTGGCCGTCCTTATGTAGAGATTATACATTTATGAGATTGCCATTCCAAATCGAAAGGCTGCAAATAACTAAGAATAGGCTGCTTCGTATAAGTCTATTAGAACAGCTCAGAGAGTGAACTGCTGGTTCCAACTCGTTAAGATACTTTGAGAGTTCTCTTCGCGGTGGTAAAATATCATGAAGGAACTGTTGACGTTTAAACAGAATGGAGAAGGAGGCTAACTATGATAACGGCAAGAATGGAAAAGGAGATCAACGCTCAAATAAAGGCTGAATTCGAGTCTGCGTTTATCTACATGGGAATGGCCGCGTGGGCACACAAGAACGGATACTTCGGTACGGAGAACTTCATGTGGAAGCAGGCCAAAGAGGAAGAAGAACATGCAATGAAACTAGTCAATTACTTACAAGATGTCGATGCAACCGTCGAGATTCCCGGCATTGAGAAACCGACCATTAACTACAAGTCGATTTTAGATGTGTTCGAAAAAGGACTCGAACATGAGAAATACATCACTTCAAGGATCAACAATCTCGTCACGATTTCCGATGAAGAAGGGGATTACGCGACTAACGACTTTCTGCAGTGGTATGTCACTGAACAGGTTGAAGAGGAGAAGACGTTCAGGAACATAGTTAAGAGGCTGAGAATGGTCGGAGACCACGCGAATGGAATCTTCATGATTGATTCGAAGCTCGAAGAGAGATAGAACTCTGCGGGATGCCTGTCATCCCGCTTTCTTTTCTCGCTGCACAATTTGAGGCGTGAGGCTAAAGGAGGGGTTTAGGTGCGAAGGCTCCTTGCTTCGTTTTTCATTATCTCTTCTCTTGTACTTTCATTTGCTTCGGATTTTCATCTTACAATTCTCCATACAAGCGACATACATGGGAACGTTTTTCCTGTCGATTATGTGACGGGTGATTCTTTGGACGCAGGTCTGGCAAGGATCTCTTCTTTCGTCAGTCAAATCAGACATACCAATCCACACACACTTGTTATAGATACAGGTGATCTGATCCAGGGAACGCCGTTTTCGTACTTCTTTGCGAAGATCGACAACTCAGGTATCAATCCTGTTATAAGGGCTATGAACTTGATCGATTTGACATCCTCTACGATAGGAAATTGCGAATTCAGCTACGGCCCACGGACTCTTGAGGACGCGATGGTCTCGGCAGAGTTTCCCTTTCTCTCAGCGAACATTATCTTCGACGACTCTGCTGAATATGTGTTTCAGCCGTATTCGATAATAACTCTTGGAGAACAAGGCGAGAATGTAAGAATTGCGATTCTCGGCCTAACCACAAACCTTATCCCAAGATGGGAGGATCCGGAACATATCGCCGGGCTTGCATTCCTGAATCCTGTGAACGTTGCAGAAGAACTTGTTCCTAAACTCAGAGATGAAGTCGATGTACTTATAGTTGCTTATCACGGAGGCTTTGAAAGAGATCTCACAACGGGAGAACCAACCGAGGAGCTTACGGACGAGAATGTGGGTTTTGAACTTGTAAAGACAATCGAGGGTATTGATGTGCTTCTTACGGGGCATCAACATAGGACTATCGCCGAGATAATAGACGGAGTAGTTGTCTCTCAACCGTCCAGTCTCGGAAGGTTTGTCGGCAAGGTTGACTTGAAGCTGGAGAAAATAGAAGACGGCTGGCAGATCGTTGAAAAGTCGGTCGAGCAGGTGTCTGTGGCTTCATATGATCCTGACGACTATGTCGTTGGAGCTTTGAAGGACTTCGAAACAAGAGTCCAGAAATGGCTTGAAAGACCGGTCGGGTTTTCTATTGGAGATTTCTTCATAGAAGATCCGCTTGAAGCTAAGATGAAGGATAATCCTCTTGCTCAGTTCATAAACAGAGTTCAGATGGAAGCGACCGGTGCAACGATCTCGTGTGCCGCCATTTGTACAGACGAAATTACAGGCTGGAAGACAGGGCCAATAACAATTCGGGATCTTATCTCGATCTACCCCATGTCAAGCACTTTGAAGGTTATTCAGGTATCCGGTTCAGACATCAAAGCCGCCCTGGAAAGGAGCGCAGAATACTTCACTTGTACTGACAACAAGATATCCATCTCAGAAAGTTGGTTGACTCCAAAGCTAACGAGTCAAGATTATGATATGTGGGAAGGAATAGAATACATAATTGCTGTGGATAGACCGGTTGGTGAGAGAGTACTTAGTATCAGGTATCAGGGAAAGCCTGTCGATATGGATGAAAAGTACGAAGTAGTTATGAGCAGCTATCGGGCCGGCGGTGGCGGTGGGTACAGCATGTTTGAGAGAAGACCGGTGGTTAGGGATGTCATGCTCGAGGTCTCCGAAGTGATCATCGATCATGTGCTTGGAAGATTTGTCGTTAGCGCATCCGTAGATAACAACTGGTCGGTGGGGACGGGCTTTATCCATACTATAGGGTGGAACGAAACGTTGAGGTCGATATCCGAAATGTACCGTATCGATACCTCTGAGATTATGAAATACAACCCCGACCTCACAAGAGTTCGGAGTATCCCGGCCGGCACAGAACTGATTATCTACAAACCTGCGATTCCGTAAAACTGAACCTTCCGGCTGTACTACTGCAATCTCAAAAGAGCGGTGACAATTTTGAAGGCTGGTTTCGTTAAGGGTTCTGGTCAGCGCGTGTCAGGAACTGCCTAACTTGCTGGATATATTCGAGCGGCTTTTTCGAGATGGTGTTCATGAGAAGACTCTTCAAAGACTCTCATAATAGCGTTCGGAAACTTCTCTCTGTAGAAAGCGGTTGCCTCGGGTGTCGCCTCGTCGTATTCTCCGCAGGTCAGTAGAACGGGACAGCCGATTTCGCCGAGCCGCGAACTGCAGTCGTAACCCTTCATAACACCGGTTACTGTGAATTCGCTCGGCCCGTACATAATAATTGTATACTTTCTCACCCATGCCTGCGACTACTCATTAATGCATTCGGACCAGGGTTCCATTCTGCAAACGAACTTGCCGTAGAACTCCGATACTGCTTCCTGATAATCTTCTCGGTTGAAGTTGCCGCTTTTCTCTGCTCTGTTAATAGCCTCTTTTGATTCAACTGAAAGCGTTTCCATTAGCCCTCTAGCATCACTTTCGAATCTTGAAATACTCATTGCCGGTCCGGAGAGAACCATGCTTCTGACCGTCTGCGGATATTTCAGAGCGTATTCGCAGGCAAGAATTGTCCCCCAGGACTGCCCTAGCAGGTGACTTTCCGGGTAGGTTAGCTCACTTCTGAAAAGCTCTATCTCCTCGACAAACCGCTCGATTCTCCACAGAGAGGTATCTGAAGGTCTCTCAGATTTCCCGCAACCGAGCTGATCGTAGAATACCACGGGTCTTTCGTCTTCCAGAATCTCGAGTGTCTCCAGATAGTTGTGAGGAACACCGGGGCCGCCATGAATCGTTAGCAAAGGGATGCCTTCAGATCTTTGCCTTTGACTTCATACCATAATCTCCCTCCCGTAACCTTGACAAATCTTTCCATCCTTCTTCCCCCTAAGTTATTGCTCCGGCTTTGAACAAGTGTTATGAGTGAACAAGGCACGAGCCTCACCAGCTAGAGTTCAAAGGCTGAATCTCCGCTTCCGTCCGCCTCTTACTTGAAGTGAAGGATCAAGACAGGTATATCACTGTAGAATGAGAGTCTGCCTCTTGGCAGCCCGAAGAAGCAATCAAGAATAATTTATTGCCCAAAGCAAAGAATAACTTATGGTGAACTCATAATTTTTCAGATAAGAAGGATATTTGGCTGTATTCGTCCAATGAAGTCTGTAATCGTCCTTTGTCGAATTACAGCAGACATCAGCGGAATTCTTCAAAAACGCTAGTCATTGATATAATTGCTCTGGGCATTCCCTGATAGTATTTGTCAATTCATTATTCCAAAAAGGAGGTAAAGCTATGAGACATGTCAGGCGTTCGGTAATGCTTCTTCTTCTACTTGCAGTGATTCTTGGAGGAGAAGCGCTTCTTGCAGGACTTACCTATGGTTACGTAACTCCGGGACCCGATACGTGGTACAGAAAGGACGTTGAAGGATTCGAGTATGCGGCAAGTCTCGTCGGGGTAGAAGTTATCGTACTTAACTCCGACTATGATACAGAGAAAGAGATCACGAATATCAACACTCTGGTAAATATGGGTGTTGACGGTATGTGTGTCTTCTCTTTCAATCCTAATGGTGCTTTTATTGCCGCAAGAGAAGCTGCTAAGGCAGGGATACCTCTGGTGGTTACAGACAACGTTGGTCAGGTCCTCCAGTCAGATGACGATATCGTTGCATGCATTGACTTTGACTGGGAGGGAATGGGAGTAAATATCGCCAACTACATCGCAGACAAATATCCTGGTGAAAATATCGCATGCATCATGGGGCTTTTCGAACACGTTCCCGTTCAGATGTTCAGAAACACTTTCGAACCGAAGGTTAAAGAACTGGGAAAGAACGAGATCGTAGCAATCAGAGATGGTCAGTACACTCCGACTGTTGCTGTTGATCAGGCCCAGGATTTGATCGAATCCGGTTACGAATTCTCCAACCTTTTTATCTTCAATGAGGAAATGGCAGCGGCAGTTGTCAGAATGTTGAAGACAAGAGGTTTGTTAAATGACCCGATCAGGGTAATCACAACAAATGGTGCCCCTTACGGAATTGAGCTTATCAAAGAAGGAAGCATCGATTACTCAATTTCTACTTCACCCGGTTGGGAAGGATTCGTATCTTTCCTTGCGCTCCATGCTTACACTCAGGAACTCATAACCGATCTGAATCAGCAGATTCTTCTACCCAACACTCCGATCACTCCCGAAACGATAGATGACAAGACGAAAGTAGTTCCCTGGGATGTCGATCCAGTCTGGATAGATCTGACAAGAGAGTATTTCCCGCAATACAATTCGCTTTACTGATAAAGAATCGAGATTCCAGGGGGGATGAGAGCGGAGCTCTTCGTCCCCCCTTTTAGATAATCTTTTGATAAGGGTGAAGATATGCAGAGAAATCCAATAGTCGAAATGGAGAAAGCCACGAAGATTTACGGAAATCATAGGGCGCTAGATGACGTATCATTTGAGCTTCTTCCGGGAGAGGTCCATTGCCTTGTTGGAGAGAATGGGGCCGGAAAATCTACATTGATCAAGATTCTTTCCGGAGCGATTTCACCCGAGGCGGGGCTGATCAAGATCGATGGCAAAAAAGTTGAGGGCCTAACTCCGCGCCAGTCGATAGAAATGGGTATTTCTACAATCTATCAGGATGCCGAACTGGTAGACTCTCTTACCGTTTCCGATAATGTATATCTCGGCGATGAGTTAACAGGGCGGCTTCCATTTGTTGTTGACACTAAGAGACAGACGGAGAAGGTGAATGAAATCATAGAGACTCTGAAGATGCACCTCCCGACCAGTGTTCTGGTTGAAGAACTTTCAGCCTCTCAGAAGCAGATGCTACAGATTGTCAAAGCTCTTTACAGAGACGCGAAGGTCCTAATAATGGATGAACCGACCAGCTCTCTAGGAATGGACGAAACGAAGGCTCTCATGGATATTGTAAGAAATCTGCGAGATCGCGGTATCGGTATCGTTTACATATCCCATTACCTTGAAGAGATCTTCGAAATAGGAGACAGAGTAACGGTCCTTAAGGATGGGAGGAGTATGGGTACTTTCTCAATTGAAAGCATAACCGTTGAAGAGATCATCAGGAAAATGGTGGGAAGAGATGCCTCTCTGTTCTACAGGAGAAAGAAAGTTGACATTGGCGATGTAGCTCTTGAAGTGAAAAACATAACCAGCTGGGGAGTAGTCGACAATGTCAGTTTCTCAGTAAGGAAGGGGGAGGTTTTCGGAATTGGGGGACTGGTCGGATCGGGGAGAAGTGAACTGGTGAATATTCTCTTTGGAGCGGACAGGGCCGATGAAGGAGAGATAGTTCTAAAGGGTAGGAAATTGAAGATAAAGTCTCCGCAGGATGCTGTCAAACATGGAATCGCTTTGATTACTGAGGATAGAAAGAAACTGGCCATGCTTGGGGGAAGAGATATCGTTGAGAATACGGCTCTTGTGCATAGCGAGAATTTCAAGGGCTTTCTTCTCGATCTCAAGGAAGAAGAAAAACTTACTGATGACATTGTTAACAAGCTCTCTGTTGCAGCACAGGACAAGTCGCAAAAGATCGAAGAGCTTTCCGGAGGAAATCAGCAAAAGGTTATTATCGGTCGCTGGCTGATTGACGATTCGGATGTCTATATATTCGACGAACCGACAAAAGGCGTAGACATCGGAGCAAGAGAGCAGATCTATGAGCTTATAATTGAGCTTGCCGAACGAGGCAAATGCATAATCATGATCTCATCCGATATGCCTGAACTGCTTTCGATGAGTGACCGAATCGGGGTTATGAGAAATGGGCGACTGGTAGAGATTGTAGAGAATAAAGACATTGAAGAAGAAGATATGATAAAGCGTTTCATAGGAGTCTAGAGTTTGCGGGAGGGAATGAAGACAATGAGTAAGGATGGTGCAACGGCTAACGGAAAGAGAACCCTTACTAGAAGAAGAAGCTCCATCTTGAAGAATCAGTGGTTCTATCTCTTGGTTGCTGAAGTTGCTATTGCGGTTATAACCGGATTGGTCAACCCAAGATTCTTTACAACAAGCAACATAATGAACATTCTCGAGCAGATAGCGGTTCTTGGTATTGTGTCTTCCGGGATGACTTTGCTCATCATCTCTGGCGAGATAGACATCTCGGTAGGTGCAAACATCGGCCTTTCTTCAGTGGTCATGGCAATGATGATCAAAGCAGGTTATGGATATGTGTTGGCAATCCTTCTGGGAATTGCTTTGGCAGTCTTCAACAGTCTTCTTGTTGGTATCACCGCTAGAGCTTTCAAAGCGCCTTCATTTATAACTTCGCTCGCCTTCATCAGTGTTTTCCAGGGAGTTGCTCTCGCGATCACCAAGGGAACGTTCCAAACAATCTACGGTCAGTTCGAATTCATAGGTACTTTCAGACTCTGGCAGATCGTTCCACTGAGTTTCCTCATCAGTATTGCCGCATACATAGTTATGCACTTCTTGCTCTCATACACAAAACTTGGCAGACGTACATACGCTGTCGGCAGTAACCAATCGGCAGCTTACCTATCGGGGATTTCTGTGAACAAAGCAAAGCTGACAGCATTTGCACTTAATGGTCTGTTCATTGGAGTAGCATCGATGGTTCTTCTATCAAGAATTGGAGCCGCACAACCATCTACCGGCAGCGGAATTGAACTTAAGGCAATAGGAGCAGTAGTTATTGGAGGAACACCGCTTTCAGGAGGCAAAGGCCGAATAATAGGAACGTTCTTTGGCGTATTGTTAATGGGAATCATCTCAAATTCCCTAAACATGCTCAGAGTAAACCCGTACTTCCAGACCGTAACATTCGGTGTTTTGATCATCGCCTCTCTTGCCGTGAGTGTCCTAAGTTCGTACAGGAAGAAAGAGAAGATAAAGCCGGCAACTGTCAAGGAGGAGAAGTCGTGAAGCCTCAGAATTTCGTTCTGAAAAACCAAACGATAAAGAAGAGATTCGTTGAAGAGAAAAGGCGAAGGCCGGAAAGCTTCGAACGAAGGCTGTCGCTCTCGTGGAGTATCTGGATGTTCGGTACTGAGCCAATAGACGAGTCTCTTGAAAGACTCAGAAGAAACGGATTTGAGTATGTTGAGATAAAGGGAGATACATCTATTCCAAAGGAAGCAATGAAAAAAGCGCTCAAAAACTCGGGGATCAAAGTCTCCGGTGCCTGTGGAATGTTCTCGCCCCAGAGAGATCTTTCAAGTCCTTTGGAAGAGGTTCGGAAGAAAGCACAAGATTATATTCTCGAAGTTTCCAGCTACATCTCCTTTCTTGGAGGGACTTATCTTATTGTTGTCCCTGGCGCCGTTGGAAGACCGGATGCCGTTGACGGGTTAGAGATGGAGAGAAGTGCAGAAGCATTGAGGCAATGCGTTTGCCATTTCAAAGAATCTGGAGTGAAGCCGGTGATTGAACCTATAAGATCTGCAGAGGTGAGTCTGGTTCATACCGTTGATGAGGCACTAGATTACCTGGACATGGTTGATGATCCACTGGTCAACTGCCTCAATGGAGACATATATCACATGCTTAACGGAGAACAGCATGTGGGAGAAGCAATCATTAAGTGCGGTGAAAGGCTCGTAAATCTTCACATAGCCGACAGTAACAGGGATGCTCCGGGTAAGGGGCAAATAGATATCGATACTGCGATCATGGCGGCTTATCTCGTCGGTATGAATCAAAAGGGAAGATTCATAACATTTGAACCTTTGGGTCCATACCCCGATCCCTACGTTCTCTCTACCGGTCCCTGCGATGTATCGGTTATGGACAGGCTGGTAAAGGATTCTGTTGAATACTTCAGAGAACGTGAAGAAATCGTGCGTTCATTATAGCTTAGGAGGAACTGCTGTGAAAATAGGCTTTCATACTGATGCATTTAACTCGGCAGTATTTAGTTTTGAGAAGGCTCTTGAGTGGGCTCATAAAAACGATGTTCACTTTATTGAGCCCGGTATCATTGACGGTGTCTCGTGGATTCACGGTCTTGGATACTTCCCCCACATATCGCTCACGGAGGATCCACTGAAAACGAAGCTCACTATGCAGAAATATGGTGTGCGTTTCTCACAAATCGATTCTGCGTATCCACTCTCGGGGAATGAAGGCTTTTACAACGGTGTACCTTACGTTCTCAAGTCCATCCCCTGGGCCAAACTTGTCGACTGCCCCAATATTGCAACGACCGACGGTTTGAAGAAACCCTCAGGGTTTAGCGATAAAGAGGCCCTTGAACTAATGAAAAGGGCGTATGGTATCATCGTCGAGACTGCAGAGATCTACGAGATAAACATCAACATTGAGGTTCACGGTTACTTCACTACGAACCCCGATCTCCTTGATGAGATGCTTAACTTCGTGAAGAGCGATAGACTCGGTCTGAATTTAGACACAGGGAACAGCTTCATTGCCGGCCAAGATCCGGTGGAATTCTGCAGGAGATTCATTGACAAGGTCAAACATGTCCACATCAAAGATGTTTCGAAAGATCTTGCAGATGCCATGAGGGGAAAAGACACCGGCATAGGAATAAGCCATTCGGCAATAGGTGATGGAGTCAATGCGGATAATATCAGAAAGATAATTGCCATGTTGAGAGACCACGGTTACAGTGGGACTCTTAGCATGGAATGTGAGGGGACCGGTGGACCTCTGATCGAAAAATCTCTTCGATGGTTGAGGAAGACGCTTTCTGAACTGGGAATCGAAGAAGAGAAGTAAAATAATCGCTAGGAACAAGGCGTAAGGCTGCCTTCGACAGGAGGCGAGGCCAGAAAGAACATCCGGGGAAGTGA
>NZ_DJHG01000109.1:0-1922 GCF_002432955.1 Mesotoga sp. UBA5825
CTGCTACCACCGACCACTGCCAGGCCCGCATTAGCGACATTCTCGCCATCATTTAGCCTTCCGAAAACGGTCTGTTTTCACACTTCTTTCTTTTCAAAGACCTTGTAATCAATTGCGGTCAGTACAACTGTCGCTGCAAGCAACGAAACCAGATAGATCCAGTCGATAGTTCCGTTCTGCGCTACACTCGATCCCAGTATAAAAGGATATGGATTCAGCCAGGAGAGCGCGTCAATCATTCCGAGTATGGGCAATCCTAGGACTATTACTACTCCGGCAACTACTGGTTTGACCTGATCTCTACTCATTATAGAAATCATCGTAAAGAGAGAGTAGAAGAATGTGACTCCGACCAGCTGCTGGAGCAGCACTTTCAGCGTATCGGCAAACGCCGTGCTGTAACCGGAGAGATTCATTGCTACTGGACCGAGCAAGGACAAGACCACCGTTATTGTCAGTACGGCTCCGAGCCCCGCAAGATACTTCGTCCTGAACACTTCGTTCCTGTTCTTTCTTGAAAGCAGGAAGTAGATCGTCTTCTTGTCGAATTCCTTTGCAAATATGGGGAAGGCGATCAGCAGAACGACGAAGGGGAGAAACTGCCCGTAGTTCTTTCCGTGCCACTGACTCAACAGATAGTAATTGTCGTCATTAAGTCTCGAAAGACCTGAAACGTCTCCCATAAGATTCTTAAGAAAATCCGGCATCTCTTCAAGTTGAGGGGTCATTTCTTCCATCATCTGCGCTGCATAAGGTCTGAGAGCAACAGTTGTAATCAATGAGATTAACAAGACGACGAACATGATTACTACTCTCAATTTCATTTCGTGGATTTCCTTATAGAACATGCTTATTCCCCCTTACAATAGTCCCGAAGAAGGATTCAAGATTAACCTCTTCTCTTTTTGATCCAGCTATCTCCTTCAGTCTCGCGATATCTTTAGAGTTATCGGTGAGAACTTTCAGCGAATTTGCTTCTTTGACAACGGCGGTGAAGTCATTCCTATCTATATCCGTTTTCATTGGAAGGGAGTAAAGAGCGAACCTTTCGCCTAATCCCTTCATTTCTCCTGAGTAGAGAATTTCACCTTTGTACATTATCGAAAAGACATCGGCTATCTTCTCCACCTCCGGAATAATGTGTGAGGTGTAAAGAACTGTCTTCCCGCTTTCAGACAGTGATCTAATCATCTCCAGCACTTCGTCTCTCCTCAGAGGATCGAGGCCCCATGTGGGTTCGTCGAAGATAAAGATATCGGCGTCCTGAGACATTGCGATTGCCAGATAAGTGGATGTCTTCATGCCGTGAGAGAAAGCAGATATCTTCTTATTCATAGGGAGATCAAAGTCCTTCATTTGTTTAGCAGCTTTATCTGCCGAAAAATTGCTCATGAGCATCGAACACATCTTAACTGCTTTTTCCGGAGTCAGGTTGTCATAGAAGCTTTTGTCTTCTGGAACAAATGAGATTCTCTCCCGGGCGACATCGATTTTCTCTCCAAGGATCGTTATCTCTCCCAAATAATGAACAAGACCAAGAATTGATTTTAGAGTTGTAGTCTTTCCGGCGCCGTTAGGGCCCAAAAGAGCGTTGACCTTTCCGGGCACAAGCGAGAGGTCTATCCCCTTTACAGCCTCGAAATTCCCGTAGTTCTTCCTAAGGTTCTTAACTCTGATCGCTTCTTCTAACATTGAATTCACTCCTCACTGACTATCTTAACTGTACTATATCAACTAATACAGTTGGTTGTCAAGAGGAGGAGTGCTCTGAATATCTTGGTTTTTTCCAGTGATTCAGGAATATAGAAGTCAAGAAGTGATCACAATGTATAATATTGCAGTCTTTGGAGAAACGAGAGATCAGGGAGCTGAAGACAGGGGGGTGTTTGCAATGAAGAGATTTCTAATGTGCGTTCTTTTGT
>NZ_DJHG01000109.1:1951-3119 GCF_002432955.1 Mesotoga sp. UBA5825
GTTAGCCTCGCTCACTAGCGCTTCGATCGGCTGCACCGGGTTCAGAGTGGTTTCGAAGGATGGTTCAATTATTGCTGCAAGGACTCTCGAGTTTGAATTTGATCTCGGAAGCAAAATTATCGTTGTACCTAGAGGCACTTTTGTGGCTGCGCTTACAACCGGCTGGGAGGGCCTGAGCTGGAATGTGAAGTACGGATACGTTGGGGCCAACGCCTTGGGCATGGATTTAGTTGCAGATGGAATAAACGAAGTCGGTTTGGCATGCGGCGCATTCTACTTCTCCGGTTGCGCAGGATACCAGGAGCTGCATAGAGAGCTTCACAGGTCAACTCTTTCTCAGTATGATCTGGTAGGTTGGATTCTTGGGAGCTTTGCCACGGTTGATGAAGTAAAAACGGAGCTCGAAAATATCCGCGTGTGCCGCCTTGCCATTATTGGTCAGGAGTCTACTATTTTGCCCCTTCACCACATCGTCTATGATGCAAAGGGAAGCTGCATTGTAATAGAGTACGTTGAAGGTCAACTGAACATTCATGAAAACCCCCTTGGAGTAATTACAAACAAGCCCACATTCGACTGGCATCTTCAGAATCTCTCGAACTACGTAAACTTGAATCCGGTAAACATCAAGAGTTCCAAGTTAGGGGATTTTGAAATCAAGGCGACAGGAAATGAAGCTGGATTGCTTGGGCTTCCTGGGGACAACACATCTCCAAGCCGATTTGTGAGGGCTGCCTTCTACTCTCACGGAGAAGTGAAACCGGCCCATGCAAAATAGGCGGTAACTTTGGCCTGGCACATCCTTAATGCTCTTGACATTCCTGAAGGTCTCGTAGTCAATGAACAACTTGGAATGGTAGTTTCAAGAGACATTGCTTACTGGTCGGTAGTAAGGGATTCGACAAACAAAGTCTACTACTACAGAACCTACAGTGACTTGAACATAAGAAAGGTGGAGCTTGATAGGATCGATTTTTCTAACGGCAATATTCGTTTTCTGAAAATGAGTCATGAACAGGAATATATTGACGTAACGGACGCAATCAAGTAAGAAAATCAATCGCGAAGATATTGAAGTTTTCGAAAGCTATGTGAGAACGAATTCCCGAGAAATAGCCGTTTGGATGGAAAACGCTGTACGTTGCTGAAGACAACGTTGTCCGTCAAC
>NZ_DJHG01000086.1:0-3485 GCF_002432955.1 Mesotoga sp. UBA5825
GATCTCGATCTTGCGAATTAGTGCACACCCTCTGCCACTAGTGGCCCTCCTTTCTCAAGGGAGGATTTAAGATCAGATTCATCAAGAGCCAAACACAGCGTATCTTTCTTGGGAGAAGAAGCATCATATGATTTCTCATAAACGCCTCGACTTATCGGTATGATGAATGTAGCAAGGGAGGATTTAAGATCAGGATATCAGCTGGCAAAACAGCATTCGTGCTAGAGAGAAGAACCTGCATGTGAGTGACGCTAAAGAGCTGATTAAAATCTACTGATTAGTTTCCTCGGGCGGAAACCTGAGATCAAGATCATCGGGAGTTACATACAGAATTTGCGAAAACATAAGAGCTATCATATGATTACCGATCTGCTCTCTTGCGCATGAACAATGATAGGGAACATGTACGTAGTTGAACGGGGCCAAAGGTAATTTCCTTCAACTCACCATGTCGAAGTATAACTTGTATGTGGTAGTCCGACTTACCTGCTCAATCTATCTTCAACACTGCCATCAGGCAGCACAAAATCGGTTGAATAACTAAAGATCTCATCTAGCTGAAACCGCGCACACTCTCTCCAGTTTCTCTCGCAATACATTCTTATCCATTCCCCGTCAATCTTTCCTTCCTCATAAGCTCTAACAACGGGGCACTCGTAATAGTTGCTACAACTTTCTCCTTCCACGAAAGCACCACCTTCCTTTGATCGATAAATATGTTACCACAATTGGGGAATATTGCAATGGCTATTGGTTGCACTTGACGGCTTTTATAATATTCTGTGCATCCGTTATACAATACTTAATGTAAGAAGTAATTTCGGGGGTGATCTAATGAAGAAGAAGTGGATTTTGGTGCTTGTTATGTCTCTAATCATAGTCTTCACTCTCTCCGGGTGTATCTTTCGCCGCTACTCGGTGGTCGTGAGCTGCACACCTTTGATTGAGAGGATTGAAGTCGGAAACAGAGAGAGAGAACTTCCTCATAGTTTTTCGGCAAGAAATGGACAAGTTGTCTCTGTTAAGGCTCCACTGGTTCCGGGCTACGATTTTGAGGGCTGGCTTGTCAACAATGAATTGATGGAAGCAGCACAGATCGAGATCAGTATCGAAGGCAATACGATAATCAAGGCGATCTACAGTCCGAGGCTTGTTCACGAGATTACTTATGGCGGAACCGGAGTGGAACAGGGAATGGGACTCGTTGTAGAGAGTTCGACAGAGATTGTGATTGGCGTTACTTCAAGTTCAACCCAGAGTAATCTGATACTTGGAAACAACGGAAAGAGCGATTTCTGGGTTCCTTCTCTAGAGTATCTGTCTAGCTCTTACGTCATAGAGCCTCAACTCTGTTATGGAGGAAGCGACGAGGAATTCCTTTCAGATGCAGTTAGAATTACGGGCGGTTACGTGGCTGTAGGCTGGACGGAATCAGATGATATTGAATACACTGGAAGCGGCTATCCGTATCATGGCGGTATAGACGGTTACGTAGTAATGATGAAAAACGACGGTTCGTTGAGGTGGCAGACTTACATTGGCGGTAGTGGAGACGATACAATTCATTCCGTGAACACCACTATAGGTGAGAAACTGTTCTTGACGGGTATGACCACTTCCTCTGACTCCAATTTTTCAGGAAGTGGATATCATGGAGGCAAGGATGGCTGGGTCGCGGTTATGAGCTCTTCCGGCGCGCTGATTGCCGATCTGATCAAAGCCTTTGGTGGCACTCAGGATGACGAGCTGCTTTATGGAATGCAGACCAAAGATGGCGGTTACATCGTGTGCGGATACTCGAAATCCTCTGACGGTGATCTTAAGACATTAAGCAGATCTACCGGAGAGGATCTGTGGATCATTAAGCTGGATCCGCAGCTGAATATCATCTGGCAGAAGCTTCTTGGGGGTCAGAACGATGAACGTGCAAACTCAGTGAAAGAGGTAAGCGACGGCTATGTTGTTACCGGTTTCACCGAATCTTCCGGTGGAGTCATCAGAGACCAAAAAGGCGGCAGAGATCTATGGGTACTGAAGTTCTCGTTCGATGGTGAGCTTGAATGGAGCAGAACTTACGGAGGCAGCGATGATGATGAAGGATTCGACATTATTCAGACTGCCGATGGCGGATACGCTGTCTGCGGCTATACAGATTCTTCCGACGGAGACATAATGCATGAGAATAGAGGAATGCGTGATGTTTGGATCGTGAAGCTCGGAACCGACGGCTACCTAGAGTGGGAAGCCACTTTTGGGGGATCAAAGAACGACACCGCAGCAAAGATAAGAGAAACGGAGAAGCGCGAGCTGATTGTTATTGGAACGACTTCCTCTTCCGATCGTGATATCAAGCGCCAGATCCAGGGTCCTTCAGATGCCTGGCTATTGAGACTCGGTAGATAAGAAGAATCGTCAGGTGATGGCTTGAGGGCTGACAACGTACTTGAAAGCGAGGTAATCACTCTTTTTGAGCAAGGTGACAACTGCCCCGTATGTCGCTCCATGGAGAAGTCGGTAGACGGGTGGGTGATAGGGGCCTTTTCGGATCTTCTTCATAATGAAAGCGCTCGAGAACAATTAAGAGAGAACGGGTTATGTAGAGAACACCTGAAAAGAATAGTTGAACTGGCAAGAGAGAAATCCGATGTCGGCTCTCTTGCCGTTTCGATTATCTTTCGGGAGCTTCTTGTTGAGCAGCTCCTGTGGCTGGAGGACAGCAAGGGATCGATTTTGAAGAAAAGAAGAAAACCTGTGGATGGAAGCTGCGTACTATGTTCTGTTGCCGCCCAGAGTGAAAAGATATACCTTTCCGCTTTCTGCAAGTTTCTTGACAGAGATGAAGTTCGTAGGTCGTACGAAGAGTCGTCAGCGGTTTTCTGTCTTGGCCACTCTAAGCATCTTGTGGAGAAGGTCTCGCGACAGACGAGAGAATGGCTGATTACTGTTCAGAAAAATAAGTATGGCGAGGTTGCGAAAGAGATAGACGACTTCGTTTCGAAGCACGACTATAGAAATGAAGCTCCCATTGGACCGGAACGTAATGCATGGCTAAAAGCCTCTAGAATAATAGGAGAGAAGCACTCTACTGAACAGTGAATCAAGCTACTTTGGCCGTCAACGGTTCACGGGCCTAGGAGAAGGACCGAGAAGACGCTTTGAGTTTGAGATGAAGCTTGGCGCTAAGAGCGGTTATTGGTGATACGTGGTTGGTGGTTGGCCAAGAACAAAGAGCTAAAGTTCCTATCAAGTAAGGAGTAGCGAAATCCGGTTTGTCAAAACCAACTCAGTTCGTTGGCCTGACAGTTTCTTGGTAAGGGTATGCCATGCTCTGCCAATATGACCTTTACCAAGAACAAAAAACAGATCCTCGCTCCGAAGAACAGATCTTTCCTCTTGGACGGTCAACGGAGAATCGTATTTCACAGCGTACAGCGGGTTCACCGCTTTTAAGCGTAAAGCGGAACTTCTGGCGTACAGCGGCTCTT
>NZ_DJHG01000105.1:0-3267 GCF_002432955.1 Mesotoga sp. UBA5825
CCTGCGCCAGCAGACTGGCTTCTCCATTTCTCGTCTCTCGTTAGCGCAGCAGACTCTCCATAATACGCTTTCTCGGGTGGTCTTATCGTAGAAACACGCGTATCTTAACTCTTTCCCCGAAGAGTCAGAAAGGTCACTCTGCCCAGAAGCACCTGAATCGTCCGATGCTGTTCAAAATCTATAAGGAGATGTTGTTAGGGAACCACTCACTTTTCAGAAAAAGCAGCAATCTCATCTCCTAATTCGGATTGTGGAAGATAATGAGATGAAGAGTTTTCACCTGACGGTGGTTCTTGTGCTTACTGTATTATTCCTTACGGCCTGTCCAATAAAGAATAGCAAGCCTGAATGGGGAGTCATAGAAGCAATTGTCGAGAATATTGGAGAGCTTATTCAGATCAACCTTGCCGAATATTGTTCAGATCTGGACGGCCATTTTCTTTCATATAGTCTCATTGGAGGACCGGGAACCGTTTCAGGCAGCCTTTATGAATGGACAGGCAGCGGACCACTCGGCGATGTTGCAGTCACTATAAGAGCAGAAGACGAGAAGGAAGCATCATCTGACAAGACATTCACAGTAGCGGTCAAGTCATTCCCCAACGTTCCCTCGAACCCTTCCCCGGCAAATGGCACGAAGGACACTGATCTTGAAGTTCTCTTGTCTTGGGAAGGCGGAGATCCCGACGGGGATGCGGTATTGTACGATCTATACCTTTCCACATCTCACAATCCTTCCCTTTTCATATCGAATCGAACTACCAATACCTATAACAAGAGCGGTCTCCTTCCCAATGCGAAATATTACTGGAAGATAGCTGCGAAGAACGAGGGCTCGCTGCCGATGATTGGTCCAATATGGAGTTTTACAACAAAGAAGTAATTCTATCTAGCAGAATGTTGTGTGGAAACCCAGGAGTTCGCCGGGATTTCCAAAAATCATCAAACATCGTTATTCATTAGCGGCTTTCCCGTAGCTCTCATTGCGTCAACTAACAACGGCTTTTTGGAAATTCCTCTGTGCATCATTTCTGTGAGACTCTCACTATATAATTCCCGTACGGCCCTTCGTAACTGCTTACTCTGTCATCCCGAACTTGTTTCGGGATCTGGGCTTTCGAAGGGGCCTTGAATTTCTTATAATAATCTTTCTACAAAAATGAATTGAAAAACTGTTCTATATACTGGTCACTTATGCTAAAATGTGTTTGTTATAAAGGTCATTAATTGACAGGTGGTTAATATGACAGATCAACAGATGTTTTCCGTCCTTGCAAGATGGAATTACTGGGAAGATCGATCCCTTCCGGACCTTGTTTACAGAAGAGAGGTCGGTGAGATTGAAGAATTTCTTGACAGCAATTTCGTGCAGATCGTAAAAGGGCCTCGAAGATCCGGCAAATCATCTCTTCTTAAGCTTGTGTACAGAAAGCTCCTAGAATCTGTTGATAAACTCTCCTTTCTGTTCTTGAACCTTGAAGATGTCTCTCTCTCGATGGAAGAGAAAACACCTGTCCTTCTTGAAAAACTCTACAGGCTTTACAGGCAGAGAGTCAATCCCGTTGGAAAAACCTACATGTTTGTCGATGAGATCCAGCATATACGAGGCTGGGAGCGATGGATAGAGACTTACAGGGAGTCTGGAGAGGTCAAATTCATTGTTACCGGCTCATCTTCAAAGCTTTCTTCCAAGGAGCTTGGAACGCTGTTGACAGGAAGACACATAGATCTGACTCTGTTGCCCTTTTCATTCGCGGACTTTGTGCGATCAAAGGGAATTGAAGTCTCCTCGCTTTCAATTGAACTCAAAAGTGATCTCATCAAGAATCTGCTGTTCAGTTATTTGGATTCTGGAGGCTTTCCTGAGATCCTCTTGAACTTCCCGGAAGAAAACGGGACAAAGATTCTCGAGGCATATTTCGACGACATCATATACAGGGACATCGTAGAGCGTTGGAATATCAGAGACGTTCTGCTTACAAAGAGAATCGCACTCTATGCTCTGAAGAACAGCGGAAATCTCTTGAGCTACAGAAAAATACAGAAGGCTCTCGAACAGACCTCGGGAAAGACTTCAACCAGCACAATTTCAGAGAACATGTCGCACCTATCGGAAGCATACATATTGTTTGAAGTAGAGCTTCACACGAATTCCGTCAAGAAAGCCCTAATCAACCCAAGAAAAGTATATTCCGTCGACACTGGTTTGAGAAAAGCCGTTGTCAAGCCGCTCACTGAGGGTTTTGGAAGAGATGGAGAGAACATTGTCTTTCTAGAGCTCTTGAGGCGGGGCTATAAAGTGACTTTCTGGAAGACTGACAAAACCGAAGTTGATTTCGTCGCCTCTGGAAGAACTGGCGATCTGGTCATCAATGTCACAATGTCGAATCTGGATGATCTCGATTTGAGAGAACGTGAACTTCGGGGATTACTCGAATTCGAGAGCGAGAGATCCCGCAGGATACTTCTAAACAGCGACATTGAAGACACGCTGAAGATTCACGACAAGACCATTGAGCTGATCCCTCTCTGGAAATGGCTTCTTATTGAGGATTTCCTCCCAAGCATTTAATCTACACTGTTTCTGACAGGTTTTCGTAAACCTAAAGGGCTTCAACTGAACTCAACGATCTGCTGGGTTTTCAGACAGATTCATTTGGAAAGATGCCTTCTGTCCTCTCAAGCGCTCTCCATGATATCCACGGACTGGTTTATGATCCGGGACCAATAACTAAGGACGGCTCTTCGAAGCGTTCAGCATGTTCTCTCAAGCGATGAGCGGATTTTGCAGCGTTCAGCGGCTCCTTTATCGGCAGTTTGTCGGAAATCCAGTATAATTGAAGTGTGATGAGAGGAGCGATATTGGTGAAAGTGAAGTGGGACCCCCGGTACTCAATTACCGATAAGATAGCGGCAGATCTTATGACAATAGAAAAGATAAGGGTTCAAGTGGAGAACGCGCAGATTCCTTTAAGCTCTCTTGCAAGAATAAGAGAAAGCGCAAGGATCCGATCAACCCACTTTTCAACACAGATAGAAGGCAATCGCCTGACTCTCCAGGAAGCGCGCGATGTTGTAAATAATCAACGGGTTATACAAGAAAAAGCTAGAGATGGAAGTGAAGTGAAGAACTATTGGGATGCTCTCCTCAAAATCGAAGAGTGGGCTAAAGAACTCAGACCGTTCGATGAATACCTTATAAAGAAAACTCGCTCGATTGTCGAGAAGGGTCTTAGAGCAAAGCCCTCTGAGTATCGAAGCGAACAA
>NZ_DJHG01000121.1:0-2035 GCF_002432955.1 Mesotoga sp. UBA5825
CTCGCCTTCTCGTGAGCGCAGCGATCCTCTCGAAAGCGATCTTTCTCGATTGATCTTTTCGGTGAACGGATCCATGCTCTGGGACGTCTGACGGAGGACGTTTTTTCAAGACGTTCAGCGGCTATTCACATCCTTTATCGAGCCAAACACGCAAAGTTCTGTACTAATCAAGACTATTAAGTTTCAGTATGCAACAAAATATAGCCGCTACTTGATTGCACAATAATCGATTATTCATGGATATTTGGGCGTCTAGTTTATTCTAGATGGCTGATTCCCTCACGATGGATTTGGTTTTTCTCTTCTTCTCATATAAAGTAAGTTGTGTGCTAGTCTCACTATGAAACAAAATACTTCTCTTTGCTTATTTGATGAAGCCTACAGTTTTCGACTGAATAGTGCGCGATTCAAGGAGGTGCTTCCAATGGCAAGAACTATGTTAGTTTTGGTGGCTGTCTTATTGGTCTTCTCGTCGGCTTTCGCATTGATCGAAGCGGAGCCTCTATCTGTGAACACTTCTGGTGTGGACAGAATGCCGTGGGTCTTCGAAAACACGGTTTATTTTGCTACTCAGGGCTACAACATCTACCAGGCAACCTGGAATGACGGAAACTGCGGTGAGCCTGAACCGGTGAAGGGAGCTATAAACTCTTCTCAGAACGAGATCAGTCCATGCGTAATTAGAAACAACGATGGCGAACTCGTAATGTACTTCGGTCGATATACTGGTTCAGACAGGGATTACGATTTCTTCAGGTCGGTTTTCGATGAAGAAATGGGCGAATGGGGAGAACCCGAGGTTGTCCTGGAACTGAGCACAGAGACTCAAGACTGGAAGATATGGGTAAATGGCGATGAAACAAAGGCCTACGTCACCACAAAGGGTGCCTTTGGTGGACTAGAACCAACAGGCGTGAGAGATATCTGGGTTTCCGAGAAGGAAAACGGCAAATGGTCTACCCCGACAAGAGTAAATGAAGTCAGCTCAAGTGGCAATGAATGGTCTGTATTCGTCGACCCTGAAGGAAAGATCTGGTTTGATTCATCAAGAGACGATTCCATAGGGGGCTACGACATCTATTTCTACGATCCCTCTACGGGTGAAATTGGTCATCCCGAGATGATGATCAATTCTTTCTACGATGAAAGAAGTTTGTGGACAGATGGCACAATAATAGTGTTCTCGACTGTTGACAGACCCAATGGTATGGGCAGCTACGATCTTTTCATTGCCAAACTAGAATAGAACCTGTCTTTTTTTGCCGAGCCTGTTCATTGTCTTTGATGGTGAGCAGGCTTTGATTCCGATTTCGAGAGGTGATGGCTTTGCATAGTTTGTCCAAGGCGGAAAAGGATGTCTTTTATGAACTCTGGAGGAATGAAGGCGGATTGTCAAGAAAATCCATAGCCAAAGCAACGAATTTGAGCAAAGCTACTATTTCGCGGCTCACTCAGCAACTCATTGAAAAGGGCTTTGTTCTGGATAGCCCTCCGGTGCCGTCCACACACAAGGGAAGACCGTATTCGGTGCTGAATGTGAATAACGGAGAGTTGCTTGTCGGCGGAGTTCACATACATTCCAAAACGATGAACATAGTCTTGGGCGATTTGTCAGGCAGAGTTAAGCACGCAAGATCTCTGGATCATTCAAGATATGATGTTCTGGACAAACTGTACGAAATACCTAAGATTATTCGGAACAGCTTCGATGAGAGTATCTCTGCGGTTCTCGTTTTCAGCATCGTGACTCCGGGGATCGTGGATGAATCGACAGGCAATGTCGTGAAGAGCTTCTACACGCAGAGTGAAACGGTAAATCTTAAGAGGCTAAGCGATGAGTGGAAAACAACACTTGAGATAGAGAATGACGCTAACGCCCTGCTGGTTTCAGAAATGCTTCTGGGCTCTATTCCCTTAAGAGACGCATTATATATAGACAGGGAGTTCGGAGCTTCTCTCGTGCTTAACGGAAGGATTTTCAGAGGTCCGCATGGCGGAGCAGGAGAATTCGGCCATCTTCAGGTAGACCCTTCCG
>NZ_DJHG01000121.1:2060-2273 GCF_002432955.1 Mesotoga sp. UBA5825
GCGGCAAAAAGGGCTGTGTTGCTGCCTTTTTCGATCCCAAAAACCTTCACGACAGATTCTCCGGGTTGGTGCCGAACGGAAGTCTGAAAATGGACGATCGTTCCTTCTTGCGGTTTCTCAATGAACTATATTCGGAGAACAGCAACGAAGAATACGTGAGAGCCTTTCAACAACTACTTGACAAACTTGCAGCAGCTATCGCAAATGTTGTCG
>NZ_DJHG01000121.1:2325-8641 GCF_002432955.1 Mesotoga sp. UBA5825
GCTATCGCAAATGTTGTCGACTTGCTCGGGCTTGAAACGATAGTGCTCAACAGCCGCAATCCTTTCTTCTCCGACAAAGCGGTTGATTATCTTAGAAAGAAAGTGTTCGATATGTCGCTGGGCCACACCGAGCTCGAAATGATGATTCTTAAGGTTACAGAACAGAAGCTTTTGAGAACACCCCTCGCTGTTTCAGTAGGGAGAATACTGGGAGTCTTTTAGGAGGTGCGTTTTATGAGAAAGAGAGTTATGATACTTTTTGTTGCTTCGTTGCTCTTGATTACTTCTGCAATGGCAAAAACAACTATCGTCCACTGGATGCACCATTCACCGAGCAGAGCGATGATTATCATGGAAATGGCTTCAGAGTTCATGAAGGAAAACCCCGATGTAGAAATCAAGGTTCAGACAATACCATATTCAGAGTATAAGACTAAGCTACTTGCTGCTCTGGCAGCGGGAAGTGGGCCAGATGTCGCACAGATTCCCGCCACGGCGATGGAGGAGTTCTTCGGTTATGGATTGATTCAACCAATAAATGCAAGTGTCGCCACGGCGGAAGAGATGAGAGAGAAGTGCATAGAAGCGGCCATTGACAAGCTGATTATCGACGGTCAGCTGTACGGCTTTCCGACAGATGTTCAGACAATTGTTCTCTTCTACAATCCATATCTCTTCGAACAGGCGGGTCTTGACCCGTATAGCCCTCCTCAAAACTGGACCGAACTCCTTGAGTACGCAAAACAGCTGACGATTTGGGAAGGAAACAAGATGGTTCAGTCAGGGCTGGGAATTGAAGGCTACGAACCGGTTATTGAGAGTTTCATGAGGCAGGCAGGCGCAACATTCTGGGCAAGCGATGAAGAAAAGAAAGTCGCATACGAAGATGCTCAGCTTGAAGGCCTGAAATTCTTGACTGATGCAGTGCTGAAACATGAAGTATATGTACCGGAATTTGGTTCGAGGTGGACGGGATTCAGACAGATAAAAGAAGCTATGGTGTTCGGACATGGAGCAATGGTCGGTTCTTTCCAGGTCGGCGGGCATCCCGATCTCGAATTCAGAACCGCACTCCCTCCGGCGCACCCCGAGACAGGAAGCAGAAGCTCGGTTTTGACAAGCTGGGCTCTTGTTCTCATGAGCGATTGCAGAACTCCGGAGATCGCTTCGAAGTGGCTTGCTTTTATAAGCTCGCCCGAAGCCCAGAAACTGTGGTTCAAAGATACAGGAGAACTCCCTTCTTATTATAGCGTGATCAGTGATCCCGAGTTTGCAGATGATCCTTTGTTGAGCCCGATTCTGGATTCACTGAATTATGCTGTGCCAACGTTCTCTGCCGGTTGGGGAAATCCGGCGGCTCTTCTTAGGGAAACGGCGTACAACAGCATAATCAACAAAGGGGCCGATCCTGAGGAAGCGCTCAAGAAGGCGATAAACGAAATCAACCAGTATCTCGAAGAGACCTTTGGAATATTCTGATCCTAAACCGGGGTCTAGCGGCAAGCCTGATTCGGAGGTCTTTCAATGGTAGAGCTATCAGATAATTCACTGAGTAGAATTTTAATAGCTGCAGGGTTGTTACTAATAATTCTCTCTTTCTTCCTGCCCTACGCATCGGGAGAAGTTGTGTATAGGGTTGCTGACTTCTCTTTTTGGGGTGCGTTTAACCTCCTGCCCGTCTATATTGTCCTGGTCTGCCTTTTTGCACTGTTCCTTGCGATAGGGAAGATCTCATTTCTTCTTGGAACAGCTGTCTCTTTGCTGGTGCTGAACATCACGATCATCTTCATGAGAACTGAATGGCAGGAGGTTCTAAGATCAAAGTTCTTCCTCGATTTCCTGGGCATTGCCGGTTACGGATGGTGGATCTCTTTGATCGGCAGCGTTGTGGTTCTCGTTGCCGTCGTAAGACTGATTCCGGATAAGAAGAGGGCTCCGTATCTCTTCATTCTGCCGTCCCTGTTTGGAGTCTGCTTTCTTACTTTCTTCCCGGCAATGTTCGCTTTCTTTATCTCGTTTCACAAGTGGAATATCCTCGTGCCGAACAAACCATTCGTGGGGCTTGCGAACTTCAGGAAGGCCTTTACAGACGAGTATTTTCTGAGATCGCTCTGGATAAGCTTTAAGTATGCTCTTGGCGTTATACCCGTGAAAATCGTAATTTCCTTTTTCTTTGCTCTCCTCATATACTCTATCCCGAAGTTCAAGAGCGTATTCAGAGTGATATACTTCCTTCCGGCCGTGACATCGGTTGTTGCGATAAGCGTTATCTGGACATGGATATATCATCCGTATTACGGAGTAGCGAATTATCTCATAGGACTCTTCGGGGCGGAGCCGATAAACTGGCTGGGCAATCCCGAAATAGCCATCTGGTCAGTTGTACTCGTTTCAGTCTGGAGGTCCGTTGGATACAGCATAATAATCTTCCTGGCCGGGCTGAACAACATACCTAGTATCATTCTGGAAGCCTCGGATATCGACGGAGCAACGCGTTGGCAGAAGGTCAAGAACATCATAATCCCGCTCATGAAGCCCTCTCTTGTTTTTGTGTTCATAACTTCGACGATCGGCGCGATTCAGGTTTTCACGGAGATATACATGATGACGGGAGGAAATGCAGATACGAAAACTGCTGTCTTCTACATTTGGCAGACGGGATTCAATAAGCTGCAGATGGGCTATGCTAGTTCAATGTCAATCGTTCTGTTTGCAATAATACTGGTGATTACTCTTGTTCAGATGAGGGTCACAAAGATTTTCAAGGAGGAGTGACCTTGAGATCGAAGAGGAAGAGCAACATAATTGTATATTCTATTTCATATACTCTCTTGATAGCATTTTCAATAATAATGATTATGCCCTTTGTATGGATGATCTTGTCTACATTCAAAGATCAAAGTGAGCTTATGAGATTCCCCCCTAAGTTCCTGCCTGACAGATTCACCCTAAAGAATTACGCCGAAGTATTCAGTTCCGTTCCTTTCTTGAGGTATTACTTGAACAGCATTCTAATAACTACCGTGGCGGTCACTCTCACATTGCTCACATCCAGCCTCGCCGGCTTTGCCTTTGCAAAATACAGGTTCAGAGGAAGAAACTCGATTTTCAAGACTCTGCTCGGCGCGATGATGATTCCTTTTCCTGTTACCATAATCCCGCTGTATATCATGATCTACAATCTGGGGCTCGTAGACACCTACTTGGCTCTGATTATAACGGGTTCAGTAAGCATCTTCGGCGTATTTCTCATGAGGCAATTCATTGTCACTATTCCCGACGACTTGATAGATGCGGCCAGGATAGACGGATGCTCCGAGTTTCAGATCTTTAGAATCATCGTGATTCCAAACATAAGAGCACCACTGTCTGCGCTGGCGATCTTCTCTTTTATGGCGACCTGGAACGCTTTCCTGTGGCCTCTTCTGGTTGTTAACAACGATGAACACAGGACTGTTCAACTCGGAGTACAGTATTTCACCCAGCGTTACGGGGATTTGATGCACCTTCAGATCACGGCCGCCGCAATGGCCGTTATACCGATAGTGGTGTTGTATCTCATATTGCAGAAGCAATTCATCGAGGGTATTACGATGACTGGTTTGAAGGGCTAGTAAGGGGTGGTAATATGAAAAAGCTCTCGACTCTCTTTATGCTTTTAGTATTCTTTTCTTCTGTTTTTCTCTCGCTGGAAAGCAGTAGACCTGAGAATATCGTCATCCTGATTTGTGACGGGATGGGTTTTAACCATCTATACATATCGGAACTGGTAACTGGAGAAGTCATGGGAAGCCACAATCCCGTAGTCAGTATCGGCAGAAATGAGGCTCTAGATAATCTTGTAACCGACTCGGCTGCCGCCGCAACCGCGTTTTTTTCCGGTGTGAAGACACTGACGGGGTATCTTGGCATGAATGCATTAGGAGAAGAAGTGAAGACGCTGGCGGATATCCTGAAAGACAAGGGTTGGTGGCTCGGCCTGGTTACAAACACACGTTACTACGACGCCACTCCGGCAGCCCTTTACGCTCATGAGCAAAGGAAGGAAACGGATGTAATTACAGACTTTCTAATGGAAAGTTCCCTCGATTTGTTCTTTGCCGGTGGTCTTGAAGAGCTGGGAATCAATCCCTTTACCCAGAAACCGACGCCAAGAAGCAGAATACACGAACTCATAGACAGCGGCTACAGGGTTCTTGGACTGAATTTCGAGGAGATTGGATCTCCGGATTCCGAAATGTTGAAGGGAACCGTTGCCCTTGTAACCATGGGAGACAAAAGCTTTGAGAATGAATTGATTCCCGGTGAGCCCACTCTCTTGGAAATGGTCGAAAGGGCTTTAGCTGTATTCATGCAGGAAGAGAGAAACAAGCTACTCGTCATTGAGGCCGGCAGAATTGACGATGCTTCTCATGTCAACGATTCAGAGGCCGTGCTGGCCGAACTGGCTGCCTTCAGGGACGTACTCTCTTATTTGCTTTCACAGCTCTCTTTGGAAAGCGATCTATTGATCGTGCTTTCAGACCACGAGACCGGAGGAGTCGCGGTGCCTTATGGCAAACCCGATGGTGACTTTTCCTTGAGCTGGTCGAGTAACGACCACACTGCTGCCTATGTGCCTATAATTGCCTACGGCAAAGGATCGCATGTCTTCACGGGATTTTACCATTTGAAGGAGATTCCTCGAAAGATCTGCGGACTATTGGATGTGATTATATGCGCAGAATAGTTTTTTGCTTTTTGTTTTCAATATTCCTTGGAGGGACTCTGATGGGAACATCTCTGACTGTCATGACCTACAACATAAGGCACGGAATGGGAATAGACGGTGTCCTGGATTTTTCCAGAGTTGTCGAGACCATAAGGGAAGTAGATCCAGATATTCTTATTCTCAATGAAGTCGATCAGGAAAATCCGAGGAGCGCAGGACTGAGACAGGCAGAGATTATTGCCAAGGAACTCAACATGAGCTACTTCTTCAGTCTGGCGGAGGGCAGGAGCAACTACGGCAACGCTGTTCTCAGTAAATTCCCGATAACGGCCGAATTTGGTTTTGTGCTCCCGAGACCAGAATGGATGCTTGCCGTGGATAGAGGTTGTTCCGCAATCGTCACAGAGATCGAGGGCCGGGAAGTCCTGGTGATGGGCACGCATCTCGGTCTCGGCGGGATCTTGGAAATCCAGACGGAACTCAGAAAGATTCTCGAGGTGTATCTTGAGCACGAAGAGATTCCGGCGATTATTGCCGGCGATCTCAACGCCGAGTGGTATGATCTGCAGTACGGTGTCCCCGAGTTTTTCGACCACTTCAATTCGGTGAATCATGCGCTTGACAAGAGTCTTCATACGATACCGGCAGATAGACCGGGCCGGCAGATTGATTATATCTTCGTGAATCACTATTTCGAGATCGTCGATGCATTCACTGTAGCTTCATACGCTTCGGATCATCTGCCCGTCGTTTCGAGGCTGGTCCTGAAATGAAGAATATCCCTCTCCTCTTCGTTACTATCGATTCGCTTGGTCCGGAGGTGTTGAAGAAGGCCAGGACTCCTTTCCTGGATACTGTTGCCAAGACTGGTTCCGTGGTGAGGAATATGAGATCGTGTTTTCCTACACTTACCACACCCATGATGAGCACCATATTGACGGGTGTATATCCCGAAAAACACGGCATATACTCCAACACTATCCTGAACAGAGAAGAGATGAGAGTGGAGGGTAGACTCAGAGATCTCAAAAGAGCGCCAATAACCGACTGTTTATACGAAAACAACTACACCATCCTCTCGATACAGCATTTCATGCTTCAGGGAAGAAAGGGAGTGAAGCATGTCCAGGTTGACGGAAACAGAAGCAATGCAATACGGAAGGCGCTAACAAAGGAGAGTAAAGAAAAGAAGTATGACGCTATCTTCTGCCTCTATCAGTCTCTGGATAGTGCGGGGCATAGATACGGACCTCTTCACCACAAGACGATAAGAGAATTGGAAGAGATAGATGGCGAGTTGAAGCTTTTAGCCGACTTTCTTGAAGAGACATTTGGAGAATTCGTTATAGTCATTAGTTCCGATCACTCCATGTCATTGGCCGAAAATCCTACGGATCTTGATCTAGGTGAAGTTATTGCCAGGATCGGTCTCGAAGCCGAACTTGGTAAGGAAGGAAAGAGGGTTTCTAAAGAGACTGACATTCTTATGCTCAAATACCCAACCGTAAACATCTACACTCTGACGGAAAAAGCAATGAATAGGACAGCTCTGCTCGTGGATGCTCTGAGGAAAATCAGCGTAACAGATAGAATCTATACAAAAGG
>NZ_DJHG01000121.1:8678-15688 GCF_002432955.1 Mesotoga sp. UBA5825
AAGAAGAAATGAAGAAGTTGCACAACCCCGAGTATGCTGACGTCGCCTTCTGTTTGAAAAGAGGATATTCAAACTCATTGAAGTCGAGAAGGCCCGGGTCTTTTTTCGGATATCACGGAACTTTCCACGAGGAGCCCTCCGTGTTCATGTTTAGAGATATTCACAAGACAAAGAACTGCGTAGAGAGAGGTACTCTAGTCGACATTACGCCAACAACTCTCGATTTACTTAACATAAAATCATCTGTCGATTTCGATGGAATTTCACTGAAGAAATGAGGTTTGAAAATTGAATCTGACAAAACTTGATTATCATCTGCACACAAGCTATTCAGACGGAGAGATGACTTTTTCTCGGCTTCTTGAAGCTTTGGAAGGCAATGTAAGTGTATGTGGCGTGACTGATCACTTTGAGTTAAACCATCCATCCAGCATAGAATTCACAAAAGACTATCTTGAGGCCTTCGGAGCATTCAAAGAAAGCGCCAGGAGGCTCGGCATCTCCGCTCATCTCGGTGTGGAAACCGGGCTCGGGAAGAGCGGCATACTACTCCCTTTTATGATGGGCGAAATAGAGTACATCATTGCGAGTCTTCACAGAGTTCCGCTAGAGGGAACAAACAGTGAAGATTACTGGCAAGCTTACAAAGGTATCATTGCCGAAAATGCACGAAGAGGAGGCTTTCAGATTCTTGGGCACGTCGAGGGCTATCTCCCGCTTCTACCTCTTCTTGATCACGATCCGGGATTCGACAAGAAGAGGGAGATTGAGCGGCAGATCATTCACAAGTACTTCACGTCTGACTGGTACTCGCGATTGGCAAAGGATCTCGAGGCAAACGATATTGCACTCGAAATACATGAGCCATCAAAAACGCCGCGATTAGAAGTTCTGGATATTATGAAACGATCCGGAGTTGCTTTCTCCTACGGAACAGATTCCCACATACCTGAGCAGGTTTCCAAGAGGGGCTATCTGAAAAGAGTCATCCAGGAACTCGATCTGAAGGAAAGTGATTTTCTCGATATCGAGACGATTAACTTGAAAATATAGAGTATTTCGGGAGGAACTTGTATGACAAACGTTGGAATTATCGGTTGTGGAATGATGGGAAAGGTTCATTCCATTGCGTACAGCAGCTTGCAAGACGTCAATGTGAAAGCAGTAGCGAGTCTCTCAAGGGAACAGACTCTGGAATGCGCAAGACTCACCTCTTCAAAAGCATCCACTGTAGAGGAGATACTCACCGATGACGAAATAGAAGTAGTCAGTATCTGTACACCTACGGATACACACAGGGATCTTGTGGTGGAAGCGGCAAGAAACAGGAAGCATGTCCTCTGCGAAAAACCAATAGCCCGTACTCTCAAAGACGCTCTAGAAATGGTTGAGGTTTGCAAGCAAAACGGCGTTCTGCTGGGTGTGAATCATGTAGTGAGATTCTTTGACTCTTACTCTAGGGCAAAGAGCCTTATGGAAGACGGAGCTATAGGCACGGTGGTCATGGCAAGGATGTATCGCGGTGGTGTCTTTCCAAAGCACGGCTGGAACAATTGGTTCGACGAACTCGCTAGAAGCGGCGGAGTTCTTCTTGATCTTTCCATTCACGACTTCGACTTCTTGAGAACGGTCCTGGGAGAAGTAGAATCCATAACAGCAAGAAGCGTGAAAAACACTCCTTCTCATCCAGGCAGAAACAGAGACCATGCCATAGCTGTCGTCAAATTCACAAACGGTTCGCTGGCTCATGTCGAGGGCAGCTGGGCCGAGCCGGAAAACGCTCCTTCGAAATTCACAACTTCTTTCGAATTCGTGGGTAGAGATGGAATGATAACCTACGACAGCGATGAGGATTTCACTATTAGGGTGCAGACTGTGTCTAAGGATCTCCCGTCTTTCTCAAAGAGCACCCCCACAGCCAATGATCCTTATGGATTACACATACAGAAGTTCATAGAAGCGGTCAGAGAAGAAAGAAAGGTTCCCGTGGATGGTATTGAAGCTATTGAGGCGTTGAAGATCTCGCTGGCCGCCAACCGATCTGCAGAAAGCGGGAGACCTGTGAAGCTCCTGGAGGTGGTGTAGGTGTTCAGGATTGGAGTTCTTGGAATAGCCCACACGCACGGATACAGCTATATAAGGCAGATTCAGTCTCTCTCAGAAACAAGCATTACGGGTGTATTTGATCACGATTCTTCTAGAAGCGCAAAGACCTCGAATCTCTTGGGCATAGAACGCTTTGACGATCCTCTGAAGCTAATTGAAAACTCCGATGGGGTCGTAGTTACTTCCGAAAACTCATTCCATAAGCAATATGCGGAGCTTGCCATGAACAATGGCAAACACGTTCTGTGTGAAAAACCAATTGCTACAACTGAAGAAGATGCACGATCGATGCTGCAGACGGCGAGAGAAAACAACGTTGTCTTTCAGATGGCCTTTCCCGTAAGATACGCTCCATCGATTCAGCAGGCAAAGAAGGAAATCGAAACCGGCAGACTCGGCAGAATCCTCTCGGTCTCGGCTACAAATCATGGAAGAATGCCCGGAGGATGGTTCGTAGATGAGAAGCTTTCCGGCGGAGGGGCGGTTATGGATCATACCGTTCACGTTGTGGATATTATCCGCTGGCTACTAGATGTTGAGATCGTCGAGGTATCGGCCGAATACGGCAGACTCATTTACGACATCCCAGTTGAAGACTGTGGCCTCCTCCTGCTAGGTCTTTCTAACGATTCCTTCATGAGTCTCGACTGCAGCTGGTCAAGACCTGAAGCCTATCCTTACTGGGGAGATGTCACTCTCAATCTTGTCGGTACAAACGGTTCGCTCAAGATAAGCGCCTTTGATGCGAAGCTGAGAGTCTTCTCAAACAATAGAGGAGTCTTCTGGGAGAATTTCGGAGACAGTTTCGACAAAGCGCTGGTTAAGGAATTCGTTGATTCTGTAGTCGAGAAAAGAGAGCCTTTGACCTCAGGAGAAGATGGACTTGAAGCTCTAAGAGTTGCTCTAGCAGCATATGAAAGTGGAAGAACACATGAACCTATTCAAGTTAATCATTAGCAGCTCCCCATTATGAAAGACGACTAAAGGTGGTGAAAACTTTGAAAGGTAAACGAACATTGCTCGTTTTGGCAATCGCACTCATGAGCATCATGACTTTTGGTCAGATAGAAGTGCAGATGTTGCCATTTTGCTCGAGTGGAATAGAGAGGATGCCGTGGCTTCACGACGGCATTCTATATTTCGTAGGGACAAACTACGATATCTACTACACAACGCTTGAAAACGGAGAATGGGCTGAACCACAGTGGCTTCCGGGCGATATCAATACATCGGAGTACGAGATCAATCCCTGTGTTATTGAAAATGAAGGAGTGTTGGTTATGTATTTTGGTAGATACTCGGCCGATACTGACTATGATTTCTACAGATCGGTATTCGATGAAGAGAAGGGTGGCTGGGAAGAAGGAACTCTAATTGCTGAACTCAGCACGGGTGTAAAAGAGTGGGATATCTGGGTGAACTCAGACGAGACTATCGCATATTTCACGTCGGGAGGCACCTTCAACGGAAAGGAGCCTATCGGAGGAAGAGATATTTGGAGATCTGAATCAATCGACGGGAAATGGTCATCGCCAGAGAATCTCAGCTTTCTTAACACCGGCGGCGATGAATGGTCGGTATTCCTTGCTCCTGATGGTTCTATATGGTTTGATTCGGCAAGAGATGACTCAATCGGAGGATATGATGTTTATCGCTGGGACCCTTACACCAGGAGTATCGAGCACCCCGGAGAGCAAATGAATACATTTCTCGACGAAAGAAGTCTGTGGACCGATGGACAGATACTGTATTTTTCGGGATTGAACAGACCTGATGGTGCAGGGAGCTACGACATCTTCACATTATTATCTCCTCAAGAAAGGCAAGTGGAAAAAGAAGCTATTGCCGAAAGCGCAGACCCGATAACCGTTACTATCAATGATATTCGACAGAGATCCGAAGGTAGGTACTTGTTTCTAGACAACATCGTTGAGGTTGAAGGGATAGCAATGGTTAGTTCAGGCCTCTGGCACGACTCGGCGAACTACTTCGCCCTAACAGACAAGAGCGCAGGAATTCTAATCTATGCTCAAGGTTTTAAGGAGCCGCTCGTAGAAAAAGGTGATCTTGTACGAGTAAAGGGAACACTCACCACGGTCGGCTATACAACAGATGTAAACAGCCTTGTCATAAGACCGGCCTCTCCTGATGATATTGAGATAATCAGAAAAGGAGAGACATTGCCGGATCCTGCGATCATATTTACAGATTCTGCAAAGAGCCAGCTTAGAAATCTCGAAGGTTCGTTGGTGATGATTTTCGGGAAGATAAGCGCCTACGACAATGAAACAATCACCAGGGGATTCTGGTTGACTGGACCGTCAGACCGTGATTTCGACAGCGTATCTTCTGGAATGAGAGTGAAGTTCTATGACTATGCCGGCATAGACATATCTGCTCTTGGCGATGGAAGCTTCGTTGCAGTACAGGGAGTCCTGATCCAGGATAATGAAGGGGAGTTCTATGTCAGACCCACCATTGACGAAGATATTCGTGAACAGACAGAAAACAGGATCTTGTTCTTAACTACAATTGCAAGAAAGGACCTACTCACTCCGACAGAGGAAGAACCTGAAACCACAAAGAAAGAAGAGTCGAGAGATCTCGTACTTCCTGAGAACGTGGAAGCCATCACTTGGCTGCTATCGTCCGATAATGATTTCCTTTCGTCGAGGATTTCGGGCGCCTCGAACGGAAAAGAAGTCTTCGCTTGTCTGTACAAGGAAAAGGGAACAAGAACCAAAAACTATCCGCCTGCAATCTATGAACTCTTTCAGGGAAACGTGTCAAGCAAGATACCCTTCCCTGGGGAAGCTGAATTCCCTTACCTCAAGGACAATGTGCTGCTCTTTGCAGGAAGAATCCTGCCTGATGATCAAAACGCTGACTGGAAGATATATTCATATGACACAGCAACCAAAGAAATCAAGACTCTGACATCGGAGTCATATGACCAGATTGAACCCGTAATCTCTCCCAAGAAGGACTTCTTGCTTTACTCGGAAAGAAGAGATGGCAAATGGTTTGTTGTGAAACAGGATTTGTCGTCCGGTGAGAAGACGACTGTCGCTGAGGATGCGAGATCACCTACATTATCCCCTACAGGTAACGATCTTGCCTTCCAGCACTGGAACGGAAAAGACTGGGACATAGTTACTTTCAATATGAGAACCGGTAAGACAACTGGAATTCTCAGCAGTTCATTCAACGAATTCTCTCCAGTATGGTCGCCCCATGGTACAAAGCTTTTATTTGTTGCCGATTACAGAGGAGAAGTCGAAGTCTTCATCATGGATCTCTTCGACTATACGATTACTGCTGCAACGAAGGATATTTTCTTGACCACGAATCCATTCTGGCTCGATGAAAGCACACTGGGTTTCACAATGAAGACAAATCTCGGATGGAATATCGTTAAGACAAGCACCTCGCTGAAGGAAAAGCCTTCATCTGAGAGCATTTCTGCTGAAGAGAAATTCATCGTATCTCCGCGATTCGCTTTCCCATATCTCAGTGATAATCGCATTCTTGAGGTAATAACAAAGGAAGGTTATTCACAGCAAAGAGCAAGACTAATGGGCAGAACGGGAAACGCATATGAATTATCGCAGATCGCTGAACACACGTACGTAATTCCAGATCGAATTCCTGAAGGTCTTTATTCCCTCGAGGTTCTTGCAGCGAGTTCCGGGGTAGTTTACAGGCAGCTGGAAGAAAATGCTGTCAGAGTAGGGTCTCTTGATGAATCCTTTACCATCGTTCATCTTACCGATCCACATCTCGACCTGCTAAGCAAGCCGGAGAATATGCTCCTGTTCGAGAGACTGCTGAACGAGATCAGGGCAGAGAGCCCCGATCTCATGCTGATAACAGGCGATCTTTCCAGTTCCGCCCTTGCTTACACAACTGACTGGGAATTCATAAAGAAGAAGACTATTGAATATTGTGATTTTCCCGTGTTTATTGTTCCGGGTAATCACGATACACAAAGATCAGGCAGGATAAATGGGATGGAATTGTGGGAAGAGGTATTTGGGCCTTGTTACTACAGCTTCGAGTGGGGTTCATGGCACTTCTTGGGCCTAAATACGGCCGATTCAGAGTATGGATTTGTGAGCGGAGTAGTGTCTGAAGAACAAATGGAATGGATAACAGAAGAATTGAAGAGAATAGGAAGCGAGAAAATCATACTCTTCGGCCATCACAACTTCTACGATGACAGATGGATCTTTTTTGAGGAGACTGAACAGAGACGAGAGCTGCTTGATCTCTTCACTAGGAGCAACGTAGCATTGGCTCTTTTTGGTCATAGACATAGCGATGCGATCGATTATTCACTTAACACTCTTTCACTTACCACGAAGAGGGCAGTGGAAACTGACGGCACACTGGCATACAGAAGAATAGTTGTAGAAGAAGGACTAATCATCGAACTTGTAGAAGTCGAGCCGAAGGGCTCGTCGATTTTCTAGCAGCTGCAAGTACTACAAGATGTAACTGAAAAGAATGAACGGTTATCCGTAATCGCTTAACCATTCTCCGACGGAGCGAAAGCGAACCTAGAAAGCGAGAAGACGCTTTGTGAAGCTTCGCTTCGAGAAAGACCATATTCGAGACTACGAAGAACAAGGAAACCAGATCCCGTGCAATTGCATCACGGGATGACCCCAAAGAGGAGCCCTGAACAGGAACTTTTCAGGGCGGCTCGACAAAATAGCAACAAAATAGCAAAATAGGGACTCCATTTTTGGGAACAAGAACAGTTCCTCGTTCCGACGCTTCGCGTCCAGGTTCTCTCTCCTAGAACCGGGTCTAGGGTATGGGGTCTAGGGTCTCGTAAGAGCATTGAGAGCCGTCCTTCGACCTTCGTCCAGGAGCGTGGACCCGTCCTTGGGAAGAGCGGG
>NZ_DJHG01000061.1:0-2892 GCF_002432955.1 Mesotoga sp. UBA5825
TTGCGTCCGCCGATGCTTTTCGGCGCCTTGCGTCTAATCAATTAGCATCACTTCCCGACGAAGTCGGCCTCGACTCTCGTGTTTATCTCTTCCTTACTTGATCTCACAGGACATCGATGAATTCTTTATATCCCAGAGCTTTATAGCCCTTCTTGCGGTTTTCAAACATCTTCTTCAGCATAGGGACATTCTCATCTACGTAGTCGTATATTCTGACCTCATGTTTTCCGAAGTTTTCTCTGTGCAGTCTTCCTGCATATTGCTGAAGAACACCCTTCCAGGAAATCGGAAAGGTGAGGAAGAGAGTGTCAAGTCTTGGATCATCGAATCCCTCCCCTAGATATCTTCCTGTTGAAAGCAGCGCGAGACCGTTGTCAGCGTTTCTGAAACTGTTGAGATTCTCGCTCTGTATCTTCTTTGACTGCTTCCCGTGTAAGAGAAAGATCCTGTTCTCCAAACCACCCAGCATCTCGTAAAGAGTCTCGATATGAAGAACCCTCTCAGAGAAGACTAGACAATACCTTCCTGCTTCTATGGCCTTCCTAATGTCGTTGCATATTAGGACATTTCTACCCCTATCGGTTTCGATCGCTTTGTAGATCTCTTTGGGTTTGGAATCTGGTTGTGTTTCAAGACCGGTCTGCCTAGGCACATACGTTCGTTCGAAGAAGAAATTCCCCTTTCTAGTGATCCTGTACCTAATAGGGCCGCACTGCATGAACATTATAGGGTCGTGGCCATCTCTTCTCTTTGGCGAGGCCGTCAGACCTGTCACATACTGCGCCGGAATGCTCCTGATAACTCTTTCAAGTGTGAAGGCGGGAATGTGCTGGCATTCATCGACGATAACATGCCCATAATCCGGAAGACTCTTCAGAGAATCCTCATTTCGGCTAAGTGTCTGTATTAGAGCAATGTCAAGAATCCCTTTTGCCGTATTCTTTCCTTGCCCAATCTGTCCTATCTCATCAGGAGCGACCTGCAGGAACTCTTGCACGCTCTCCTCCCACTGTCTCAGAAGCTCTCTTCGATGAACGAGAATGAGTGTGCTTCTCTTTCGCTGCGCGATCAAGTTCAAGGCGATTACAGTCTTTCCGGAACCCGTAGGAGCGCAGAGAATACCGAAATCATGCTCCAACATCTCATTGGCAGCCGTATCCTGTTCCTTTGTCAGATTCCCGCAGAAGGCGACATTGACATGACTTCCGCTGCAGCGCTTATCTTCAAGCTTCACATCGATTCCGTTGCTTTTCAGAAGGTCAATTGAATCGTCCAGACAGCCTCTCGGCAAGAGAAAGTCGATCTCATCTTCTTCTGCGCAGTTGATTCGTCTTGGTTTGTTGTAAGTGGGAAGCCTCATAGCCTGAGCCCTGAAAAACTCAGGATTGTCGAATGTGGCAAGCTTCAGCAACTCACCCATAATCGAGGGCGGCAAAGAATCCTTCTCAATCCTTATAACGCTGTCAAGCTTTAGAGTGACCTCTTCAGGAATCGGCTTAGTATTTACAACGGTCACAGAAAATCTGTTCCCGTCACTGTCATCAGAAATGTCTCGCAGAATACGCGCAACTTCTTTGTGGCTGATGCGTTTTATAGATGAGAGAAAGGCCCACTGATCATCATAGGGTTCGAAATCTTTATCCAGGAAAACTGTGTTTTCCGCTTTGCGCAACATTCCCTGCAGAGGGAGAGCGATCAGATTACCCAGTCCGCCCTTTGGCATAGTATCCTGGTTTGGAAAGAACCTGTCATAAGAGCTCAATGAGAGCCTCGGTCGATGTTCCAGGACCTTCGCGAGCAAAGAAAAGCCCATCTTTCTAGCGAGCGATGCCCTAATCGGCTCGCTAAAGAAGAACCAGAGATGACAACCCTTACCGGATCTCGATCTCTCCAAATACACCGGAACGGAAAAAGCTGCACATGCGTTCATGAAGGCACGTGCATCATCCATCCAGCTTTCTCCATCTAGATCGGCGGCAAGGAACCTGCATGTTTCGTCTTCAATGAGCGGATAAATACCTATCGAGATCTTTCCTGAAAGATGATTGTAGATCACCCGATCAGTAAGCGGCGCGAATTCTCTCGAATCGCACTGAGTGCACTTGATCTGAGGTTTCCTGCAAATGCCCTTCTTCCAGATGTTCTTGCAAACTGGCTGGTACCCGGAAGAACCATCTGCTCCTTCCCATCGAAGTGCATACAAATCCTGCCTGCCAAAGAAAAGAGATCTGTAGAGGGAAATCTTCTCATCAGGCGATGAATAGTGTGATACCTTCGAACTGCCATTTGTTCGGGCTGCCGTCTTCTGTCTCAAACGTTCATTAACGGCTTCAAGCTCCTCTATTCGTTTTTTCAGTCTCTGGAGATCATTGTCCATAAAGCAACTCCCTCATTTATAGTATACAAAAGATGACCGAAAAGTGCATTAGCCTACTCGTGTGGTTGTCAGGAATCAACTCCACTGATTCATGATGTTGAAGCAGAGGTTCTTGACGGCTTTTGTTCTGAATTCCAGTTACTGCAAAGCAAATCTGCAACGCTAAGATGTTCCTGAAGAGTCAACAACGCTCAGGAATTACTTTACATTTACGATCCCAATATATGAACTGTTTATATTGTGTGCAATTAAGAGCCAAGGAAGCAGAGGAAATGAACTGTGAGGTTACTGTCGGTTTTTGAAGATTCATCCGTTTCCATTGAGGAGGATTTCTGCGGTACGCTTTGAAGAGATCAGTCCTCCGTCAACAGTCCAAGAACAAGAACCTGTTCACCGCTAAGACCATTCGATCGAGAAAGAGCAATGTCGAGACGTTCGCTGCGCTCACGAGAAGGCGAGAATCAGAACCCTTCGACCCGTCATCCCGTAGAGCCCGCCCCAGAATCCACTCACTT
>NZ_DJHG01000095.1:0-40209 GCF_002432955.1 Mesotoga sp. UBA5825
CGGATAGCCTTCTTATTAGAATTGACGTGAGAGACAAGAACAGACCAGCAGATCTATTCATACCAGACGGCATCGCGGAGGTAGGAAGCGAGTATTCTTTATACCTTAGAGAGTTCGCGAGCGATCCAGATGGCGATAATCTTGAATTCAGGCTTTTGTCGGGACCTGGCGAAGTAGTTGAAGGGAGGTATTCATTCATTCCCACCAGAAAAGATATCGGAAAGAATGAGGTCCTCCTGGAAGTCATGGACGAAAAGGGAATGAAAACAGAGAATCGATTCACAGTTATGGTTGAAACCTCAGAAAAGGTAACGATAATCTCATATGCACTTCGCTCAGTTGATAGTGATTTGGTAAGAATCGTTGCTGGTCAGCACGAGATTCTGTCTCAGGAAAGACAGTCAGTAGTTAAAACAGACTGGATCTTCAACTTCAATGAGATTCACTTCTTCGCGGTCAACGAATCGGGAGATACTTTAATCGGTACTGCGGTATTTGATGATGTTGATTCTCAACTCAACAGAAAGATATACTCTCCTGCAGGCGATTACATGGGAAATATCATTCTAGTGACCGAATAGAAATCCCGATATTTCACCAATACTAGCCCCTCTTTCCGGAGGGGTTTTTCACTTCTCTCTATACCCCCAAGGTGTATGGTCTTGTAAAGCTCATTTGAAGATCCATAACGAGATCATGCGTCGATCTAAGCGAGGCACAGTAGTTCATGTGTTATAATTTATCGTTATTTGTGCACAGACTCATGTTTCTTGAGTGCGAAGCTGGCTTACTCGTATGATTAATATCATTGATACTTCGTGTTCCTCTAGGATAAGTGTAGGTTCATGGTTAATGTTGAGTAGTCCAGTTGTTCGGGAATCTGGTTTTTTGTGATCTTCTCGATTTAGAAGAGAAGTGTTCTAGTGTAACCAAATCCAAATGTAAGGAGTGGTGAATTTGCATAGTCCTAAATACCTCACAAGTGTTGACAAAATCGAGGGCCTTAGTGAAGAACGGATAAGAGAAATGAGAAGGGTTACGGAAGTCTATCCCTTTAGGGCCAACGACTATTATCTGGGACTTATTGACTGGAAGGATCCTCACGACCCAATAAAGAGGATAATCGTTCCCGATCTTGAAGAACTCGACGAGTGGGGGGATTTGGATGCTTCTCAGGAGCACAAGTATGCTGTAGCCCCTGGAACGGAACACAAGTATACGGATACTGCTTTGCTCCTTGTTTCGAAGGTCTGTGGAAGCTTTTGCAGGTTCTGCTTTAGAAAGAGACTCTTTTCGACAGACAACAAAGAGATAGTGAATGACGTCAGGCCAGGAATAGAGTATATTAGGAAACACAGAGAGATTACAAATGTTCTTCTCACAGGAGGAGATTCACTAATACTATCCACAGAAAAACTCGGTGACATTGTGAGACAGCTAAGAGAAATAGATCACGTGGGCATAATAAGGTTCGGGAGTAAAATGGTTGCATTCAATCCTTATAGGATAATAAACGATCCCGATCTGCCAGAAATGATCAGTAAGTACAGTACTCCACAGAAGAGAATCTATATAATGTCCCACTTTAACCACCCGAGAGAACTGACAGATCAAGCGGTAAAGGGCCTAAACATTTTGAGGGATGCCGGAGCGGTAATATGCAACCAAACACCTATGATAAGTGGAGTGAACGACAGCGTTGAGGTCATGTCAGATCTATTCAAGAAGCTCTCGTTTATTGGGATTCCCCCTTATTATGTGTTCCAGTGCAGACCTACAAAAGGCAATCACACCTACGCAGTCCCTGCCGAAAGAGGTTACGAAATCTTCAAGAAGTCAATAGACAGTGTCTCGGGCCTTGCCAAGAGAGCTCGATTTGTTATGTCACATGCAACGGGAAAGATTGAATATGTAGGTCTTGATGAAAACAAAATATATATGAAGTACCATAGAGCCGCAGATCCCAGAAGATACGATCTCTTTATGGCTTTCGATAGAAATCCTGATGCCTATTGGCTGGAAGACTACGTAGATCCAGATACTCTTGTTTAAGAAGGACGGCACACACCGTCCCTCATATCCACTCCGTTCTGGCTAGCGTCAGAAGCTTTTCACGCTTACTTATTCTATGAAGGCCCTCAACGAAACTACTTTTATTTTGAAATACCCCGTCCACAAGAACCTCATCCTCTTTTCTAGATTCATGCCGGTACTCAATAGTAAGTCTTCGAAGTGTCTTGCCATCAAATTCTTCCGGAATCGCTTCCATAAGCCATTTAACATACGATACGTTATTCGAATGACCATTAGTGTCTAGATCTGACTTTCGAACTCTCAGAGTAGTCATTTCTCCCTTTGACTCAAACTCAGAGATCTTAGGGAAAGAAAGTGGTCGGTGAAAACCCTCGTCAATACCATATCTTCTGTAGAGCTCTTCTCCAATTCGAACAGGTCTTCGTCGATTCTGATCGATCAAGATCCACTGCGAATTTGCCTCAACAATACGTTGCCCTGAATTGTCGAATATCTCGAAACGCCTATAAGCATAGAACCTATCCATTGAATGCGGGGTAGTCCTGACAACCACGCTCTCCATGAAATCTGGATACCTGCTAACTGCAATATCCCAACGAAGCAGAAGCCAGGCATATTCGCCCTTACTCATAACCTCCACGCCGTGGCCGATCTCAACTGTCTGAAGAGTGACTATGTCGTTAAAATAATCCATAATAGCAGAAATTGAGGCCTTCCAATCGTTCTTCAGCTCGTAGTATCTCACTTTGTAAACCTCTTCGGTTACTATTGGTTTCAAGTTCTACCTCCATAGATTTGTCTTTTTCTCTCATAATGCTATGCTCTACTCATGTGTAGACGCTGTTGATTGTCGCAGGTTCAGGTACTGGTATGAATATAATAGCATTCTGCGGGATCGACTGCGCTCAGTGCGACACATACAGAGCCACTCTAGCCAACGATGATTCAATGAGAAGGGAAACGGCAAGTAGATGGTCAAAAGATTTCGGATTCGACCTCAGCTTCATGGATATCAACTGCAGCGGTTGCCACGGTGATGTGCATTTCAGACGCACGATGGTTGCCCTTTCAAGATCTGTTGTGAAAAAAGGGCTATTTCAAATTGTGGAGAATGCGATCGCTACCCTTGCGAGACACTTGACAGGTTTCTAAGAACTCTACCCGGCGCAAGAAGCAGGCTAGATAAGGTACACAGAGAACATTTCAAGAACAGTGAAGAGCAGGTACGATATGAAGGCTTTGCCGGAACCGCGATTATTCTTTTTCTCGAGAATATCTTTCTTCTAGTGTAACATCTATCTACTGCATGTTGCAGTGTCCATTTCTATAAGCACCTATATAGTGTAGCTACAGCCATTGATTTCAGACAGCGCTATGTTAAAATCTCGAACGGGTATTAAGCAATAAGTAATTCATCCTGCATAGTGTTGCCCTATTAACACAAAGTGATATTAACAAAAACAAACTAGAATAATTATAGTTTATAACCCCCCTATCCCCCTTAGATAGGAACCCCATATAGTCCGGATCATTAGATCCGGCTTTTTTTCAATATCATGATTTTGGTTTATAATTGTTTTCATAACAAACCTTTGGAGGTGCTGTCGTGAAGCTGATCGATATTAGAAGTGATACAGTTACAGTTCCAGGAGAGGAAATGCGCAGGATGATGGCCAACGCCGAAGTAGGAGACGATGTTTACGGAGACGACCCGACAGTAAACAAGCTTGAAGAGATCGCAGCAAGTATTCTCAAAAAGGAGGCCTCTCTCTTTGTACCCTCCGGAACTTTTGGAAATCAGCTCTCAATTCTTACTCACACGCTCAGGGGTGATGAAGTAATAATCCCGGCCTCAAATCATATAATAGTTCACGAAGCGGGTGCTTCTGCGGTCATAGCGGGCGTTCAAATGAGAACCCTTGATTGTGACGATGGGATGCCCTCTGTGGAGAGAATAAGGAAAGCGATCAGATCAGAAGACCTTCATTATCCAAGAACCGGCCTCATTTGCCTTGAAAACGCGCACTCAAGCGGTATTACACTCCCTCTAAAGTATATGAGTGAAGTCTACGAATTGGCAAGAGCGAGAAATGTCCCCCTCCATCTAGACGGAGCGAGGATTTTCAACGCTGCAATTGCCTCTGGGGTTAGCCCGGCAGAAATCGCCGCAAATTCCGATTCGGTAATGTTCTGCCTATCGAAAGGACTTGGGGCGCCGATTGGTTCAATGCTAGCCGGGACCAAGGAGTTCATTGCCAAAGCAAGAAAGGGAAGAAAGATTATGGGAGGAGCGATGCGCCAGGTCGGAATCATCGCGGCAGCAGGAATATACGCTCTAGAAGGGATGACAGATCGTCTTTCAATCGACCATTGTAATGCGAAGTATCTAGCCGAAGGCCTTTCGAAGATCCCGAATGTGGATGTTTTCAATGAAAGGCTGGATATAAACATGGTCTTCTTCAGAATCACGAAGAAAGTCAGTTCACAACCTATAGTAGAAACACTGCTGGATAAAGGTATTAAGATAAATCCCCCAGAAGGTGGAGAGTGGCGCTTTGTGACGAATCTGAATGTCTCGCGTGATGATATCGACAGAGTCCTGATAGAATTCGAATCTGCTCTCAATACTGCCTTAGCAAACTAGGCAAATCCTCCAAACTTTCGATTCTGGGTGCGTAATCAAAATAAGACTTTGAGCGATCAATAAGTATACCCTTTATCCCAGCTCCGGCGGCTCCAAGCATGTCGACCTGTATGCTGTCGCCAATGAACAAAACCTCGTTCCGGGCAAGTTTCAACATTAGAAGAACCTCGTTGAAAATCACTTCTGAAGGCTTATATGATCTTGCCGTTTCGGAAGTCAATAGCACATGATGAGGGATTCTATTTCTCTCAACCACTTTTCTGACAAAGACGTCATCGGCATTCGTCAGAATTGCGACTTTATAGTCCTTGCAGATCCTCTTCAAGACCCTTGAATCGGGATAAGCCGGCAGTTCTGAAAAAGAATCATACATGTAATTACAGTATGATTCCATATCTCCCGGTAACTTGTACTTGTCGATGAGATCCGCTATAAGGAGATAGTAGTAGTATCTCTCAGGTTGAAACGGCATCTTATGACAGTCATTGAAGTACCTTCTGTATAGACTGACAAAGTCTCTTTCTATCTCTTCCGATTGAACTTCAACGTCTTCTGCCATCTTCGAGCAAATTGGTCTGAAAAGCCTTCTATTACTTACAATAGTGCCGAACAGATCGAAAATGATCCCTCTAATCATACGCTCTCCATTGCCCTCTTCTGGATTTAGTCTATTCAATTCTGTATAATACTAATGCAATTCTATCATCTTCAAATACGGTTCTGCGAAGATGGCAGGCTTCATCCGAGCTACCGGAGGTGGCAGACATGTCTAGAGAAATGAGAATTATCTGGCTTCACAACCGCCTGTCAACCAACGACAAAGCCTCCATGAAAGAGTATACTCAGAAGTTCGGAATCTCAAGCCGGCAGGCATTAAGGGACTTCAGATACTTGAGAATAAACCTGGGAGCACCACTCAAGTACTCTAGAAAAAGAGGGAAATACTTCTACTCTGAGTCTTACCGCCTTCCTTCTCTCTTCGAAGACAGCATGAAATCACAGATGATAGCTGAGGATCGGGTGAGCTTCACTTTACTGAAAGCAGTCGAGCGGAAGAAAGCGGTGAGGCTAGTTCTTAGAGGGGGAAGTGAATTCTTATTCCATCCTGCTTGCTTTGACCAGAGGCACGAGGTATTCTACGGAATACACGAAGATGGACATCTATGTATCATAAGGACCGACACAGTTGAGACAGCAAGAGTCTCCAGCATACACTACGTTGAGGAGCCAATGCTGTGGAACAGAGTGATTCCCCGCGAGGCTGAATTCAAAGAGGTTACCTTTGAACTTGACAGTAAGCTTCAAACTTATCGCTTCTTCCAATTTGGGGATCTGATAATGTTTATTGCTTCAAATGAAGCGATAAGGATCGTTGCACCGGATGATGTGATTGATAGGCTAAGAGTAGTTACCAATATTCTGGAAAAGGTATTGAGTGATTGATATGAGGATTATGTCATTTCGTCAATTTTGATTGCTGCAACTGCACTTTCAGGAGTCACAATAAATGCTTTTCTCCAAGCACACGCTCTTCCTTCAACCCTCCAAGAAGCAAACTCACATGTTGTAGATACACCCTCGCAAGGACTGATAGAGATTGAAACAATTCGATTCGATTCCGTTTTATGACAGGATATTCAGTGGCAGAACCACCTAATGATTATTAGACCGCCCAGCGTGAAATCTAATGTTGCGGTAGTATTCATCACAGGGAATTTCAAGTATTCTCAGGAAGAACTCTCCCTATTTAGATTGCTGGCACTTCAAAACCGAACATATGTTGCAGTCCTATTCGATATTCCAAACCAACCCCTCTTTGGTGGCATTAGGGAGGATTGGTTATTGAGTTACTCATTCTCCTAATGCATTGAGACCGGTGACTACAGTTGGCCCGCTCTCTTACCTGTGGTTCAATCGACCATCATTTCCATGAGTCTCCTAGATAACTATGCCAGGAATAACGGAGACACTGTAGACGGCTTCATCTTGACAGGCGGGTCTAAACGGGGATGGACTTGCTGGCTCACCGCTGCCATGGATAAGAGAGTTACAGGAATCGTTCCCATCACGTTTGATAATCTGAATGTCGCTGCAAAATGGAACATCAGCTCGAGTTCTGGGGAAGCTTTAGTACCTCAATAAGAGAATATGTTGAAAGTGGAATCCTAGATGGTTTAGATGATCCGACAAAGAGAGATTTGCTTGAGTACATAGATCCCTTCACCTATCGTTCTGAACTGGATATCCCGAAACTCATTGTTGTTGGAACTAACGATCCCTACTGGCCAATAGACGCTTCAAGGATGTACATAGACGAACTATCAGGCTATTCTTCCATGGTTTACGCTGCGAACGCAGGACATGAATACGAAGTCTTTACGGTAACCCAAGCAATCAGTTCGATGATCCATAATCTCAGTACGGGAGAAATTCTCTCTTCATTGAACATTTCAGAAGAACGATCCGGGAGTTCCACAAAGTTCATCCCGACAGTCGAGAGAGGGGACTCAGAGCTGAAGGAACTAAGAATCTTGACATCTTCTTCTCCTGAAGGCCACTTCAAAAGATCAGAGTTTGACTTCAAGGTTATCGAAGATAACCAGGCAACTGAATTCTCGTTTGAACAACCGACAGTCTATTACGTTGAGGGTGTTTTCACTTTTGGTGGTAAGGGGCTTCTTATTTCAACGCATGCGAGAGTATTGGGCAAATAACTTGACCAGTGCAGCCAAAAGAAGTATAATCGATTAGATAAGCATCTAATCGTTAAGGGGGTTTTTGGTGAGCACTCTTTGCCCAAGTCGAGAAATCCACGTCGACAAAGAGAGATACAGAAAGTCTGCGGAAGAAGTCTCAGGTCTTTCGGAGCTTTTTAGGGTTATTTCCGATGAGACCAGAACAAAGATCGTCTTCCTCCTTTCAAACGCCGACCTATGCACATGTGATCTTGCAGAAATTCTTGGATTAACATTACCAACAATCTCTCATCATCTCAAGCTACTTAGGTCATTCAGACTCGTAACGAGTAGAAGAGAAGGGAAATCAGTCCTATACTCTTTAGGCGACTATCACGTTATTGATCTGATAAAGATCGCAAAAGAGCACTTTGACGAATTGGTTGAGGTTGAGTCGGATGAAGAAGTACAGAATTGAAGGTCTAGATTGCCCTAAATGCGCAGTCAAAATTGAAGACCGGCTTGAACGATCAGGGATTAATGCAAAGATTAATTTCTCTTCTGCAACTGTTGTTATATATGGTGAGAATAATCACTCACTGGACGAACTGAATGAGATAATAAAGAAACAAGATCCAGAACTCTCACTGCTAGAACACTCCAAGATTGTGAGAGACTTTCCCGTTGTGGAACTGACAAGACTGATTGTTTCAACAGCTCTGCTTCTAATTGCGATCGCTTTGTCCACAATTCTTCACGGAGACAGAGAGTTTCTCGAATATGGTCTGTTTGTGATTGCTTATCTCGTCGCCGGTGGCAATACTATCTTGAGGGCCCTGAAGAACCTCCTGAGGGGAGACTTTTTCGATGAGAATTTCCTGATGACTGTGGCGACCCTGGGTGCATTTCTGATTCACGAACTGCCAGAGGCAGTGGCAGTAATGATCTTCTACGGTCTTGGCGAGCTTCTGGAATCGCTGGCTTTGCAGAAGTCTAGGAGATCGGTGAAAGAACTCATTGATTTTCGAGCTGATGAAGTTGTTCAAATGGTAGATGGAGTGTTGAAGACAGTACCTGCAAGAGAGATTAGGCCCGGCGACAGATTCATTGTGAGAGTTGGTGACAGGATCCCTATCGATGGAGTAATAGACTCAGGAAGTACTTCACTCGACAAATCGCTTCTTACGGGAGAAAGCGATCCTGTTTTGGTCGGTGAAGGAGACGCTGTTATCGCAGGAACACTCAATAAGTCCGGTGTGATAGAAGTTGTAGCTTCAGCTACTCTTGAGAAGTCATATACAAGCAGAATGCTTGAATTGGTAGAAGAAGGAACTCTGAGAAAGTCGAACAAGGAGCGTTTCATCACAAGATTCTCAAGAATCTATACTCCGTTTGTTATATTGATTGCAGCATCTGTCGCCATCTTCCCGCCTTTGCTTTTTGGAGGTACGATATCTGAGTGGCTTCACAGAGCGCTAATACTCCTTGTAATCTCATGTCCATGCGCTCTGGTAATATCCGTGCCATTAAGCTACTTCATAGGAATCGGAAAGGCTTCGAGAGAGGGAATACTCTTCAAAGGAAGCAACTATCTTGAGTCTCTAGGAAAAGTAGACTCGATCTTTTTTGACAAGACGGGGACACTTACTAAAGGAAAACCGGAAATCACTAGGATGGAAAAAGTGGGCCAATACAGTGAAAGAGAGTTGCTGGAATATGCAGCTCTTATTGAGAGCTATTCTACTCATCCTATTGCAGATCGTTTCGTTAGGTTGGTCTCTGAGATTCCCAGTTACAAGAGCGTTTCCAACTACTCAGAGATAGCTGGGAAGGGCGTCAAAGCCGAAGTCGACGGCAAGGAAATCAGTATAGGCAACTATCGCCTCCTAGAGGATCTTGGAATCGAGTACAAGGGAGACAATGGATCCAACAAGCTGTTTATGGTAATAGATAGCAGCATTGAGGGAGTGTTTGAGTTGTCAGATGCTCTTAAGGACGATTCGTCAGAAGCCCTGGCTAGATTGAGAAAACTTGGGATCAAGGAGATAGTGATGCTTACCGGTGACCACTACGATGCCGCGGCCTCTGTGTCCACCAGCCTTGAGCTTGATGGTTTCGTTTTTGGAGCAACCCCCGAGGAAAAAATGAACATTGTGGAATCGGCTTTGAGAAGAGGAAAACATGCAGCTTTCGTTGGCGATGGCATAAACGACGCTCCGGTAATCGCTAGAGCTGACGTAGGGATCGCTATCGGAAATTCTGGAGCAGATGCAACGATAGAGACGGCAGACGTAGTTCTCTCAAGTGACTCCCTCACAAAAGTCGCGAGAGCGATAGAGCTTTCAAGACTGACAAATAGCATAGCTATCCAAAACATCGTAATCTCTTTGGGAATAAAAATCCTTTTCATCTGCCTTGGCGCTCTGGGTCTCTTGAACATGTGGGGGGCTGTATTCGCAGATGTTGGAGTAACTCTCGTAGCTGTTATGAACTCACTAAGACTACTTAGAGAATGAACGAGAAGAACCTTTTCTTTTCTCAATCCGATGTCTGCAGGAAGTCAAAGTTTCAGAACGAAGCAACAACTAGTCGCTAACTCATGATCACTCTGTATTTGTCTCCGGCAGCTTTTTCTATCGAAACCTTCGAGAAGAACTCAAGCGCAGTGATATATGCATGTGAAAGCACAATCCCAAGATCTATCCAGTGGCCCCCTCCAATCACGTTGCCTTTTGTCCAGATGTATAGATCGCCATTCTGAACGTTGAATCTCCAGGGTTGCCTATTCATCGAAGAAGGGGCAAGTCTGCATGATTCCAATATTTGAAGCAACCTCTCATCTTTGGGCAACGGTCCCTCGACAAGAGATTTCAACTCCTTCCTTCTCCCCATTCCGGTAAGGACATCGTTTAAGGTTACCTTCCCTGAATCTTCCTTACCAAGGATAATCCCTGCAGGAGAGCCTTCCTCTCTAATCCCGGCATTCCAGCAACTGCCTAATCCCATCTTGGTCACTTCCAGAACAATGATTTCTCCCTGGAATCCGTATTCCACAAGGCAGTTCGGCCTTTCGGGACACGGTGCAAATATAACACCCGATCCTTTGTTTAGATCTCTAAGGGTCCATTTCAGGTGCAAAGAATGAAGAGTGGGAAGCTCCCTGAAGAAGTTCATTAGCCTTTCCTTCTCCTCAGCAGACAGGTCGTAACTGAGGAACTTCCTCGTTGAATGCCTCATTCTTATTGTCTCAATAATCATGTGCACCTTCGCAAAAACTACTCACCCGAAATCTTCAACCCCTCTATTGCTATCGAGATCGGTCCATAGTAATCTCCGTCCAGTTCTGTCTCTTTCGACAGATAGATTGAATCAAGTTCTCTTAGATTACCGGTTACTGAACCTCCCGACACCGCGATTCTCTCCGAACCATCGAAATACCAGCCTAATCTTATCTCTCCTCCGAAATCACCCGTTGTTTCATCAACGTCAACTGCCGAAAAATTACTAACCTCCAGATGATCGACTTTTCGCATCTCGTCAATGCTGAGACTGCCACGACCAACCGAGAAGTTCATAACAGCACCTGTTGGTTCGATTCCCAGGTAGTGGGAATATTTGATGTCACCCCAGTAATCCTTCAAGATCCCATTTTCGAGAACCGTCCTTTTCTCAATGAGAAAACCATCATTGTCAACAGGAAGGCTGAAGTATGAACCTTCAAGTTCCGGTACGACTTCAAGCGTTATCTTATCTCCCGATTCTCCTGACTGAACAGAGTCTCCAGGTTCAGCTTCGGATATCCTGTCATACTTAAGACGTGCATTTGCCTGTTTCAAATAGTATCTCATTACCTCTTTCGCCGGCTCTCCCGTAAGTACTACCGGTATCCTGTCTAAAGTTGGCGTAGGAACAGCATTAGCCCTTTCACAGACCATAAGAAGTAGCCTGGAAATCCTTTCCCTTATACGTTCAACATCGGGAAGCGCAAGGAGAAACTGATCGTACAGCTCAACTTCTTCTCTGCCAGAAGAACTTACAATGCTTTCGATGTATGTTCTATATTTTGAAAAAGTCACATCGAGACCTTCAGAGTTGAGAATGTGGTACCCGTTTCTCGTCACAAAAATCTCAACAGAATTCAACCATGAATTGGACGGTTTTTCATTGTAAAAGATTGCTCCAATCGCGTCTCTTGAAAGATCGTGAAGGTCATGTTCGGCTGTTTCGAATCTCCGTGAAAATCTCGGTGCCATTGGATACCAGGGATTCTTAACGAACCCTGCAGCAAAAAAGGCCTCCTGTATTGACTGGACGATTTCCTCAACCGTTGTTCCCGGGTTTACGGTAACCGTCGAGCTTCCCCTGTATTTCTTTTCGCCCTCTTCAAAATCACGGTAGACAGTTACTTCATACTTCTTTACCTTTTTCGCCCTTCCAAGATCTGCCTTGTTCCCTACAAAGAAATACTCTTCACTCTCAATATTCTCTTCCCTTATTCTCCATGCATCTACTGAATTTGCTTCAAGGTTCTTTACAATCGTCTCTATCATTATCCCAACCTCGCTTTTGCCTTAATATACGGTCCGCCCGCAGAGACTTTAGCGAACTCCTTGTGACCTTTACCGCAGGCTCCCGTTCCTGAGAGCTTGAAATCTCCAGATACCATGGAAATCGACTTCAGCAATGAAGGTACATATCCTGTCATCATTACTGGAGATACTATGCGACCTGTAAACTGGCCTTTATTGATCTCGCGTCCGTAGGCTATGACACACTGAATCCCCCAGTTTTTGGGATCCTCCATTCCACTGTAATAGTCCTCAAGAAGAAAACCATAATCTATTGATTCGATCATATCTTTTAGATCATCTTTTCCCGGAGAGAAATATGTGTTCGTCATGCGTGCATATGCTTTTCTCTCAAACGATTCCCTCTTACCGTTGCCGGTCGGCTCAGTTCCAAGAACAGATGCAGAAATCAAATCTGAAATTCCCCTCTTGAGAATTCCCTTTTCTATTATCACCGTGTCCTTTGCCAGACTGCCTTCATCATCAAAAGCGTAAGATGAAACCTCTCTTACACCGGCCGCTCCGTCATGCATCGTGACTAACTCAGACGCAACCTGCTTTCCCAGATACTCGACGGCCTTTGCCCTCCCCTTCACAAACATGTCCATTTCGACTCCGTGTCCGAAAGCTTCGTGAGCAATCAGTCCCGCAACATCGGGCGAGCAAATTACATCGTACTCACCTGGATCTATTCTCTCGGCCGAGAGCAGAAGTCGAGCATTCTCGACGACTTTTCCGACGAACGCTTCCATCTCGTCTAGAACCTCCAGACCCTTCAGTCCCGAAAAACCTTTCATACTATACTTGGTCTTCTTGTTTCTTCTGGCAACGACGTACAAATAACCTTGAGACCAGATGTAGGATTGTGAGAGCTCCTTCCTGGAAGAAATGAAGAGCTTACTCACTTGCACGTTTTCCATGAGGGCCATTACGTTTATCACTTCATTGGAGAGTTCGTGAGCCCTATCCTTAAAAGAAGAAAGTCTATCGATTATCTCTCCTGCCGAAAGAGAACCCGGAAGAATTACAACTTCGTCATTGAAACAGAGTTTTGATTCCTCTTCTTCGAACATCGATACTTCTGAAGCGTCTAGACTTTTCTCATTCATACTTTTCCTGAACGCAGAAAGCTTTCTCTTGACATACTTGACAATTTCCTCAACTGATTGATTCCCCATTTGATTAAACGAGAATTCAAAGTAACCTCTTCCATCATGAATCCTGAGCACGAACCCTCTTTCGGACCATCTCGAATCGTTGACGCTAATCCCAGTTGTCATCACCTGGTACTGTTTACCCCTGACATCCGTGCCGAGAACTGAAACGTAAGGAAAGTCACGTTCCAGAGAACGCAAAAGTTTTTTCATCAAGTCCCGTTTATCGTTTAGATATCTTGAATCTTCTACCTTCATCTAGAACCTCCTAATGCAATGGTATTTTGTTCATCACTAAGCAAGCCTTCTCCGAAGAGTAGACTCTAGGATTTCCAAGCAGGTTTCTTATGACAAATTATACTATAATTTATCAAGGATTGAAATAAATGAATTCTGTTGTGAATATAATTAATCAATATCCACGCTATAATGAAATATTCTTTTGCGATTCTTATTTCTTCACTTCACATTAACAACAGAATGCTATTCTACACCCTGGAACAAACGTTTTTAGGAGGCAAAAAATGGTCAAGGTTGAGAAAATCACAAAGACTTTCGAAAGTCGAAGAAAAAAGGTCGTAGCAGTAGATTCGTTGAGCTTTTCCGCCGAGCCAAAGAGCATTTATGGCCTTCTAGGGCCAAATGGTGCCGGAAAGACTACAACCCTCAGAATTATCTCAACTCTTCTCAAGCCAGACAGAGGAAAGACAAGCGTAATGGGATTCGACTGCGTAGTTCAACCCACAGAAGTTCGGAAGAGAATCGGTTTCCTTACAAGCGATATGAAACTATCGGGAAACCTAACACCAAAGGAACTGCTTAAATTCTACGGCGAACTCAGTCATATGAGGGACACAGATATCTCTAGACGGACAAAGGAATTATCAGAATATCTGGATATGAATGACTTCCTTGACAAGAGAATCGGGAAGCTCTCTACAGGAATGAAGCAAAAGGCTGCGATAGCAGTCAGTCTTATTCATGATCCCAAAGTTATAATCTTTGATGAACCCACAAATGGTCTGGACATCCTTACGGCAAGAACAGTCACCGACTTTCTCAAAGACTACCGCGACCAGGGAAAGACGATAATAATCTCCACTCACATCATGTCTGTTGCCGAAAAGCTATGTAATAGAGTTGGAATTATCTTCAAGGGCAGGCTAGTTGAAGACGACACTCTTGAAGGGCTTTATGAGAAGTTTGGCGAAGACAATCTTGAAGACGTGTTCTTTAAGATTGCCGACAGAGAAGGGGTGATTGAGATTGTTTAGGGATGCTCTAATTATCTTTCGAAAGGAACTCAAGAATATATTCAAGGACGCCCGAACTGTCTTCGCAGTTCTTATTTTGCCGATGTTGATCATGCCAGTGATCTTCCTCGTAATGAACACAGTTTCTTCATCCCAAGCCAAAACCTACGAAAAAACAGTCTACAAGCTGAAGATAGTTAATTTGCCCGATGGGAGGTTCCTGAATTTTCTTGACCAGATGATTTCATTTGAAATTGACGAAAATCTTAGCGAAGAATCGGTCAGAAACCAGGAGAACTCAATCATGGTAGAGTTTCCCGCAGATGCCGCGGAAAGAGTTCGTGGTGGAGAGAAGATAGATGCGCGTCTCTTCTATAATTCGACTTCAAGAGGTTCTTCGTATGGGGCTCAAATAGTTCAGAATGCCCTATTGTCATATTCATCTCTACTTCTTTCGGAGAAGCTTCTCGAACATGGATTGACACTCGAAGATCTCAATCTAGTAAGTGTAGAGAAAAGAGATGTTGCGCCGGAAGAATCTCAGGGAACAGAGCTGCTGGCCACATTGATCCCGTATTTCCTGCTCATTTACATCTTCGCCGGATCCATGAATATAGGCCTCGACACAACTGCGGGCGAAAAAGAGAGGGGAAGCATGCCTGTCCTGCTTGTTAATCAGGTGTCGAGATCATCAATTGCTGCAGGGAAGATTCTGTATGTAATGACTATTGCGATCTTGAACAGCATATTCACCTTCATCGGTCTGATAATCGCTTTTAGAGTTGGAGGACCTGCATTTGGGGCTGGTGAGCTCAATTTCTCATCCCTGTCAGCCACAACTCTCTTTGGTCTCTTCATTACACTGGTGACAATGTCTGGGCTCGCAGCCGCCTTAATTGTTCTCCTTGGCTCCTTAGCAAGAAACATGAAAGAGGGAAGCGGTTATGTGATGCCCATATATATTATCGCAATAGTACTGGGAGTTGCAACTATGCAGATGGAGTCACCCGATAACCTCCTGCTTTACTTCATCCCGCTTGTAAACTCCATCTTCGTCATGAAGGATATTATTACTGCTAACTTTGTGATGACGAGATTTGTGCTAATGTTGTTGAGTAATCTGGCTTACATATCTCTGTTCATATACTTCTTGACAAAGGTCTTCAACAGCGAAAAGATAATGGATAGTTCAGGTTCTTGAGATGCCTTTGGTATGAAGTAGCCTGATTATTGTAAATGGAGGGCAAACGCCCTCCGTTTTAATTTCATCAATTGAGGGCTGTTGGTTTATCATTGAGTTAGAAACGAAAATGTTGGAATCTTATTTTAGGAGAAGCCAGGGTTGAGAAGAATAATTTCATTAGGAATTGCTGCTTTTTTAGCTTTCACACTACTCCTTGGGTCTGAGGTACTGGCCGATAGGTACCTCCAGTTGTTGTTGCGTGGCAACTATTATCTTGCATACGAAATGCAGAGCGTGCGGGCAAAAGGTCTGTACAATGTTGAAGAAATGGAAAGAGAATTCCAGCAGCTAAGAGACGAGTACGGAAACTATCTTTTTGTCTTCTCGACAGAGAGGAGCGAGATAAGAGGTTTCACGGTCTTCATCTTTCACGCTCAGTTCGAGAGAGGATTTATAGATTTCAACGTAGTAATTGATGATCAGGGAAAGGTCGACACTTTTGTAATTCAACCGACTCTTCAACCGGGAAGTATAGCCGAGTATATCGACACAAGCAAGTTTGATGAGTTTGAAATAACAATTGGCGAGGGAAGATACCGGCTTCCCGCAGTAATTACCGTTCCCAAAGAGATTGACAAGTATCCACTTGTGATTCTCATACATGATTCGGGAGCTATGGACAGAGATTCTACAATTGGGCCGAACAAACCATTCAGGCAGATAGCCTGGGGACTGGCGACTCAAGGTGTGGCCGTTCTGAGGTATGACAAGAGATCCTTTGTATTCGGAGAGCGGCTGTCTCAATCCCCTCCTAGCATCGAAACAGAAGTGATTGAGGATGTCGTCAGTGCAATAACAGCCGCGTCGAGAATACCGTCAGTTTCATCAATATTTCTTGCTGGGCACGGACTCGGAGGCAGAGTTGCCCCAGTAATCGCCGCCAGAGACCCTAGAGTTGATGGGATTATTCTTCTTGCCACCCCGGCCAGAAGAGAGCTTCAAGTAATAATCGATAAGCAGAAGTACTTTGCATCGATTTACGAAACAGATAGAGGGCAGCAGACACAACTTCTTACAGATTACTTGCAGGCCGCGCTGGATGGCAAATTACCCCCAGGTACTCCTGTTCTTGCGGCAACGGCCGGCTACTACTATGAACTTGACAGAATGAATCATATTGAGACCATAAGGGAATTGGAAATACCGGTCCTAATAGTCCAGGGTGATGCAGATTTCGAGTCAACCGTTCAGGACTACATAATGTTTATGAATGCACTCTGGACACGAATCAACGTCTATTTCCAGTTATTACCCGGTCTGGACCACTATTTCATGCCTGTAAGAGATGGCTTGTCAACACCCGATCACTACTATGAGTTCAGACATGTCGACAGACAACTCATCGACACAATGTTCTCCTGGATATACATCTTCGACTAAGGAACGCTCATGGTGTTTCCGCAATCGAGCATTTAGGCCCATAGAAACTTTGATAGGCTGCTCACGGCAATCCTCATTCACCATAAAGAAAACACGATACAAAATGACCGTCACTTGCTTCTTTAAGCGACGGGCTTTCTTTACCGCATCTGTCGAAGGCTTTCGGGCATCTCTTTACAAATCTGCATGTATCGGGCGGATCGACAGGTGAAGGTATGTCTCCTTTCACTATCTCTCTCTTTCCCGTCTTTCTCAAATGAGGATTCGGCACGGGGATAGAAGAAAGCAGTCCGCGAGTGTAGGGATGAAGCGCATTATTGAAAAGCTCGTCTGTCTCCGCTGTTTCCACTATCTTTCCCAGGTACATAACCGAAATCCTGTCACAAATGTGCTTTACTACCGCGAGATCGTGTGCAATGAATAGGTAAGTCAGCTCGAACTCATATTTTAGATCTTCAAGAAGGTTTATAACCTGTGCCTGGACAGATACATCAAGCGCTGAAACAGGCTCGTCGCAAATGACAAGAGCAGGATTCAGGATCATCGATCTGGCTATTCCTATTCTCTGTCGCTGCCCTCCGGAGAACTCGTGAGGGTAACGATACATATACTCTGGCCTCAGACCTACCTTTTCAAGGACATCGGATATCATAGACTTTCTCTCTTCTTTACTCTTGCCAACGGAGTGTACTCTCAATCCTTCCGCAATTATGTCATGTACTGTCATTCGCGGGTTGAGAGATGCATATGGATCTTGAAAGACCATCTGTATCTCTTTCCTGAAGGGTCTCATTTTCGATTCGGAAAGAGAGAAGATATCTACGTTGTCATCCGTGGAACCTCCCCCTCTGTAAAGAAACTCTCCATCTGTAGGCTGATAGATTTTTATTAGAGTTCTTCCTATTGTAGTCTTTCCACAACCCGATTCTCCGACAAGTCCTAAAGTCTCACCTTTGAATATGTGCAGATCCACGCCGTCTACAGCCTTAAGATGCGATTTTTTTCTGAAACCGCTCTTTATAGGAAACCACTTCTTCAGATTCTTGATTTCTACTATTGGAGATGACATCATCGATCATTCCTTTCGAAAAGCCAGCAACGAACTGAATGCCCGTTTTCAGAATCGATCAGAGGAGGTTTTTCCAGGCACCTATCAAATGCCACCGAGCACCGGGGCCTGAATCTACATCCTTCAGGAAAGCTTGAAGGATGCGGAACATAACCACTTATAACATTCAGTTTTCTCTGTTCTTTCTTGGAAATTTCTATCTTCGGTATCGAGTTGATCAGCCCCTTTGTGTAGGGATGCATTGGACTGTCAAAGATATCGAATATCCCACCGCTCTCTACAATTTGACCGGCATACATCACAAGAACTCGATCACACATTTCGGCAATTACTCCCAGATCGTGCGTAATGATTATCGTGGCTGTGCTGAACTTATCCTTCAGCTCGTTCATTAGCTCCAAAACCTGGGCTTGAATGGTTACGTCAAGCGCTGTAGTTGGTTCGTCGGCAATGAGCACCTCCGGGCTGCAGGCGAGCGCCATAGCAATCATTACTCTCTGCCTCATTCCTCCAGACAGTTGATGTGGAAATTCCGTGACTCTCTTCTTAGGCTCTGGAATCCCAACAAGCCGGAGCATTTCCACGCTCCTCGACATTGCCTCCTCCTCACTAAGACCTTCGTGCAGTCTATATACTTCGGAAATCTGCCATCCGATCGTGTAGAGGGGATTCAATGAGGTCATGGGTTCCTGAAATACCATAGATATCGACTTGCCTCTAATCCTCTGAAGCTCTTCCTTGCCGAGCGTCGAAATGTCCTTCCCTCTGAAAGCAATTCTTGTATCTTCACCGAGAAAGGAGTTCTTTGGGAGCAACCTCATTATTGAGAAAGCTGTGATTGTCTTGCCACAGCCAGATTCTCCCACGATCCCGAGAGTCTCTCCCTTTGATAGACTAAAGGAGACCCCGTCTAGAGGTGTTATCCTTCCAAGCTGGGTTTTAAAGGAAATCTTCAAGTTGTCAACTTCGAGTATTCTTTCCATGTTTTTCAACTCTCACTCACAAATTTCGGATCCAGAGCATCTCTAAGTCCATCTCCAAGAAAGTTCACGTTCAGTACTGTGATGAATATGAAGAATCCCGGGAAGACGGTAAGCCACCATGGATTTACCCCAGTAGTTGTGCCAAGAATATAGTTCATGGCTCTCTGAAGCATATTACCCCATGACGGCATGGGAGGCTGTATGCCAAGCCCAAGATAGCTAAGGGACGACTCGGCGAGAATCGCGTAAGACATGTTCAATGTTGCAGAGACAATTACAATTGGTACTACGTTTGGCAGAACGTGTCTGAGAATGATTCTCACATTTCTGACCCCCATAGCTTTGGCCGACATAACATACTCGGTCTCTCTTATCGATAAAACCAGTCCCCTGACCAACCTGGAAACACCCATCCAGCCGAAGACCGTTAACACTAGAATGATATTAGATATCCCGGAGCCAAAGACAAGTGTAAGGGTGATTAGAATTGGAAACATAGGGATAGAAAGCATCACATCCACAAATCTCATCAGGAATCTATCTACCAGTCCTCCATAGAAGCCTGAAAACAAACCTACGGCAGTTCCAATGAGAGTGGTTATGACTGCAGAGGCGAAACCCACGAATAGAGATATTCTTCCACCATACATTACTCTAACAAGTACATCATGTCCCAGTTCATCTGTTCCAAATAAATGACCTTCTGTAAACGGCGGAGAAAAGAGGTTAGAGAAATCCATATCCTCGTAGCCCACATCGATGAAGAGCGGACCTATCAGAGTGAATATAACAACTCCAATGAGCATCACGGCACCTAACACGGCAAGTTTATGACTCTTGAACTTTGCCCATACCAACTGCCTGTAACTGTTTATATGGATCGGGCGCGCCTTCTCCTCGATTTCGTCAAGTTTCCTTTTATAGAAGAATTTTCGCATAGCTAAGCTCCCTTTCTGCTCATTCTGATTCTTGGATCGACCAACACATACAGGAAGTCAGCAACGAGATTTGAAATAAGGGTTATGATAGCCAGAAACATCAGACAACTGATCGCCAAATTGTAATCGCTTGAAATAACCGCGTTGTACATAAGTCTCCCCATTCCCGGCCAGGAGAAGACCGTTTCAATGATCAATGCTCCGCCGAAGAAATATGGAATGTCTAGGGCGATTATGGTGATAATCGGTATCATAGCATTCTTAAGAGCGTGCTTGATGATGACCTTTCTATCGGGAACCCCTTTCGCATACGCAGTTCTAACATAATCCTGATCAAGAACTTCCAGCAGAGACGTTCTTATATACCTTACCCAAGAAGCAACCTGTACCAAACCTAGAACAAAGGCCGGAAGTACGAGATGTCTCAGTCTGTCAACAAAGACATTCCAAGTACCTGTGACCCCATAGGTTGACATACCGGAAACGGGAAACCAACCGAGACCAACGCTGAAAATTATTATCGCGATCAAAGCAAACCAGAATCCAGGCAAAGAGATTCCCACAAAAGCAAATACAGTCGTTGAGTAATCGAAAACAGAATATTTCTTTACTGCCGAAAGTATCCCAATAGGAAGAGCTACTACCAGCCCAATCAACCATGCGGTGATAGTAAGGATTAAAGTATTCGGCAGCCGTGAAACAATGAGGTCTATTACCGGAGTCTTGTACATGCTCGAATATCCCAGGTCGCCAATCATAACACTCTTCAGCCATGAGAAGTATTTCACCGGAAGAGGATCATCAAGGCGATAATACTCCCTTAGTTCCTTCATCCTCTGAGGATCGTTGGCCATTGCCCGAGGATTCTGCATTCTCATCTGGAGGAGAGGATCTCCCGGCATGGAGTTCATTATCACAAATATTATGATCGATATTGCAAAGAAGACCGGGATAAGTTCGAGAAACCTCTTCAGGAAATATACTTTCACGATATCCGGCTTTCCCTTCTCTGAATATAATCGGCAACATTCAAACCTGCAATCAGCTGAACACTGACAAGACTCTTTATGGGGATTGTAGTGTAGTTGAGATTTTCTTCAAGATACTCCATTTTCCTCTCAAATGCCTCATCAGCCATCTTGGAGATTGCCGACAGCTTCTCCGACCCGTCATCATTCTCCCTGACCAATCTTTTTAGCATCCCTAGCATCAATGATTGATAGAACTGGCTGACAATCTTATTATCAAAGACCTCTGCCATACTTGCCTTTCTCTCCAGAGACTGGTCATTTTCAATCCAATTCTTCTGCGCTTGAAGTTGATCTGGGTAGGTTTCAAGAACATTCTTGAAGACTCTGTAGAACGGCGAATTTCTGTCTATAACGTAAGGTTCGAGCGCTTTCAACACTTCGCTCACAAACTCAAAATTCTCGACGGACCTCTGATAGTTGAATCTCTGCGCTTCCTTCCTCGTAATCTCTGCTTCAGACATGTCTTCGACCCTTGCATCATAATAGTATGGCATCTCACAAACCAAGGAAAACGTATCGGCCACGGATGAAGCAAAATCATCAGAACTAGTACCGGCTTTGATGACGTCTGCTGGGTCTTTGTTTGGACCAAGATTCTTCTTTAGATAATCGTACTCTTGAGCCATTCCGAAAAGCTTGAAAATAGCAGGTTCGAGCTGCTCCAAAAAAGGCGCTTCCGGCTCTCCAAGAGAAAGGGGCAAACCAAACAAACCTGGAAGTTTCCTGAAAGTTTCATGGAGTTCTGGAACTGCGTCACTCACATAATAATAGACCCCTCCAAACCCGGAATTGTGAAGAGAGTACATGAAATCCGGCTTCTTCTCTTCAATAAGCTTCATAAGCACTTCTGTCTCCGGCAATGGCGAGTGGAAATGCAGAGTTTTGTAATCAACAGGGAAGGTCCATTCAACCTGTTCGTGGCCCGGCGGTCTGTAGAAGTTGCCTGCATACTTTCTTATTGAAGAAGAGTCTTTGAACCACCCCTCATTCAGCTTTGTGCCATCGACATCAATTACCTTTATCAGATGCCAGGTGAAGTCGAATCCATCGCGAAAAGCGTCATCGCTTGCAAGCTTCTCACTCAGGAAATCCAGCATCATTGCACCTATCGGCTCGTTTGGATGGGGACAGCCGAACAGAAGTGAGTTCTTTTTACCTTTACCAATTTCCAGAACATAGATTGGATTTCCGGCACGTGATCTTCCTGCCTCATATATCTTGACTTTGTCTGGATACTTCTTTGCGAGTTCGAACGATCTCTGGTCCATTTCCTCGACTGTGAAGAACTCCTTGTAGTCGGGGACTGCATCGATAAGTTCTCTGAACTTCATGTTGAAACCTCCGAAAGATGATGTAAGAAAACATGGGGGAGAAGCTCATCTTCTCCCCCAAAGAAGCCAATTATCTATCTATGTACCAGTTCTGGATTATCCAGCCGAGTCCATTATCATATCCAGAGTTGAAACTCTTGATGTACTTCTTTGCAAAATGAGGTGTTGGTGCAACTACTAACGGCAGAACGGGAAGCTCATCCGTCCAGAGCGCGAAATGCCTTTCATAGAGAGCCTGTTTCCTCTCTGGATCAAGCTCCTTTGCGGCCGCGTTAATTATCTCATCGTTTTCAGCGTTTGCCCAGCCGGTATAGTTCATTCCTCCCCAGTAGTTCTCGTCAGAAGGTATCTGATCGGTGGTCCAGTAATTGGCTGCTTCGTCGCTGACACCATAACCCCAGCCGGAAAGCAAAGCATCATAGTTTCCGTAAGGGAAAGCCTCTGTCCATATAACGAGAGCAGGCTTCACATCGATCTCGACGTCCATTCCGACCTGTTTCAGCATGCCCTGGATAATCTGTGCCATCATCTGATAATCTCCACTTCCCGAAGCAAGAGAAAGCTTGAACTTCAAGGTTTTACCGTCTTTCTCATAGATACCTCTGTTGTTGAGCTTCCAGCCAGCCTCTTCAAGCAGTGCTTTGGCCTTTGCGGGATTGTATTCGTAATGTTTAACATCTGGCGCCTTAAGAGCTTCTCTCATCTGATGTAGATCAGTAATCCAGGTATCCACCACTTCGGCCAGTCCAGCGTATACTACATTGCTTATCTGCTCTCTGTTTATACCATAGAGAACGGCCTGCCTTACCCTCTTATCTCCAAAGATCGGATGGGGTTTTGTTGTATCCTCGGGATCCCTTAGATTCAAGTTCAGGTTATCGTAAGCAATGTTTGGTGTATAGAAAACGTTGAACATGTCTGCCCGTTGATTCTCCAGCTGTACCGACTGTTTGAGGGAGAGGGTGTACCTGCCGAAATCGATTTCTCCATTTAGTGTGGAAGCAAAAACAACGTCCATGTCAGGAATGATTCTCATTACCAGCTGGTCGATGTTCGGCCTACCCATATAATAGTCATCAAAAGCTTCCATTATCACATACTGACCTTCAGCATATTCTTTGAACTTGTAGGGTCCTGTCATAATAGGATTCTTCGTAGCTTCTTCAACAAAACGATCCCAGTTTCCGCTTGCTTTTGCTGCTTCGAAGCTTGTTCTGTAGACATGTTCCGGCAGCTGGAACCAGCCGAAATAATAGGCATAGACGGAAGACCCCAGCTCGGCATTACTTAGGGGTTCAGGAAGGGTAATAGAGTATGTATAGTCGTCAATTACATTGACTTCGGATACTGACCTCTCGAAGTAGTTCGTCGTAACCGGGGCGCCGCTGTTCATAACTTCCCACTGGAACTTCGCATCATGGGCAGTCACTGGCTCTCCATCGTGCCACTTCATTCCCTTTCTTAACTCGTAAGTTATCGTAAGTGAACCGTCTTCGTTTATTACCATCAGCCCGTTTTCTAGACTTGGCATTCTCTTGACCATTCTCGGGAAGTAGAATCCGTCCTTGTCTGTTCCGGTTATTCCATCGCCAATGATATTGCAGATCGTCCATGTCAGTCCGGAAGAAGTGAACAAGGTGTTGAAACCAGGAGCATCGGCAGTAACCGCAGTCGTTGCCATTCCGCCCCTAACTGGAGGATTCATAGCCATGTAGATCGAAATGGCGGCCTCTTCCCTTGTGATGGGTGAGCTGGCCTCGATCAAGTGGCCATATCGGAAATCGAGAAGTTGGTGATTGCTCCTGTAAGCAACAGTGAGGGCTCCCCATGCCTCCACCGGAGCGTCCCACTCGTCAGTTGCTGTGGTGCAAATCTCATCGTAGGACTGAGCTTCAGACTTCAGACCGAGAACCTCAACCATCGCAACGGCGAAGTCCGCTCTCAAGACCTCTCCTGCTCCGGAGATCAGATTTCCCTTGCCGGGAAAGGCCTTTTCAACTGCATTCCTGAATTCTGAATAAGTTAACGGTGATTCATCGACTGAAGACATGATTCCTTTTGATTCGATTACAGGAATCGCCTCTTCCGGGAGAACCTGTCCCAACAAGAACGCTGAGAAGAGAATAATTAGAAAGAAAACCAGGAGCTTTTTCATCCCGCACACCTCCAAGAAAGATTATTTGGAACACGGAAAATTTATGTAATTATATACCAGTCACAGAGAAGATTTCCCAAAACAGGGAAGATTTATACGCATTGTTTACCTTCCAACACAAGTTAATACCAAATCATTCACCTGGAAGAGAAGAAGAGATCTTCGTAAGACTGCATTATCTGTCTAGTATAATCACCACATACGCTGAAACAGACTTGGTCTATCGCTCTGACAGGCATCACCCTGGAGACTGTGCTTACGAGAAAGACTTCCTCAGCCTCAAGGAATTCATCTACGGTAACCGGTTTTTCGACAACCTGATAATCCAGTTTCTTAATAAGGTCGATCACTTTTCCCCGCGTTATGCCCGGGAGAATGTTATCGATTTCTGGAGTGAAAAAAACACCGTCCTTCACAAGAAAGTAATTCGAACTGCCACCTTCTGTGGCAACTTTCTTGCCTTCAAAGTCTCTAAACATCAAAGCTTCGTAGCCTCCTTTGCTATAGGCGAAGTTCTTGGCAAGAACGTTGGGCAGCAGATTTATCGTCTTGTGCTCACATAGCTTGTGTCTTAGATCAGGATAGGTTAAAAGCTTAACTCCATTCTTCCAGTTCTCTGCATCAATTCTTCTCAATGGAAGTGCAAGCATAAAGAACGTGCTTGGGGTTTTCTCTGAAGGAAATCTGTGTTCTCTGTGAAGATCTGTTCCTCTTGTAAGTTGTATATAGAGCTCCCCGTCTTCAATTGCATTTCTTCTGATTAGTTCCGATGCAAACTCCTTTGTCTCTTGCGAAGTGAACGGAATCTCCATGTTGAAGAAAGCAGCGCTCTTAATCATCCTCGTGAAGTGATCTTCGAAGAATAATATCCTGCCTTTGATTGTCCTTACAACCTCAAAGAGACCGTCCGCAAAAGTGAGTCCCCTATTCTCCAGTTGAACATGCTTACCCTTTTCTTGAACAAATTCGCCATCGTAAAATGCCCACATAAGTGCCTCCTCCAGCTTCACTTCGTTCATAACACCATTATGCATCAACAGACTATTAGTTTGCGGTAAGACAGCACATCAATGATAGAATATAACGGAACCGTAAGCAGATTTTTCTTTTGGAGGTTTTTCATATGGACGATGTTTTGGCGGTCTTTCCAGGGGGCTCTTCGGGGCTTCTTGGAAGCAAGGCTTACGATGTTGTTGTGATTCCAGAGGGACTCTTGTTGGTGCAGTTGACTAAATCAATAACAAATGAAGCCGTTAAGAAGGCAAAGGAAGCCTCCGAAGAAAGAAACGAAGGGTTCTTTAAGAAGATGGCATCTGTGATGTCGGCAGGCTATTCTATGCTTGACAGGTACAACGAAAAGACAAGAGAAGAGATTTTGAACGAAACACCTGGCAATCTCTTCATTCCGAAAGATTCACTGAAAAAGGTCAAGGTCTCCAGTACTATGGACTCTTCATCAGGAGGTGCTAACACAGAAAGTACCGTGATGAAGATAGTCTGGACAGGCGGAAAAATGAAATTGACCTTCAGGAGATACCTAAACGTAAGGGAAACTAAGCGTTTTTTTAGGGACACGTTTGGAGTATAACGTGTCGTTCACGGGTAGAACTCATTCACCTATGATCTGAGGCAGGAGGTATGCCATGAGAAAAACGATACTATTGGCAGCCGTGGCTCTAATCGCAGTCATTTCGCTGGCCAACAAAGTTCTTGAATTCCCAAATGCTGATATCTACTACCGTAAGGGGTTCGAGGAGATCGCTATCCATGTAGGTAATGTTTTTGAATCTATAAGACCGAAAGCCGTTGAACTGGTGGGCAACGACCCCGGAAGAATAAACATCGTTCTGAAAGATTTCGGGGCAAATACGAACGGTATCGCTCAGCCTCAAAACCACAAGACTATTCAGATCTTTGTGTGGCCTGCCGACACAATACTCTCAACGAGAATGAATGTGTCAAATTTGTATAGACAGTTGTTGATGCATGAATTCACTCATATCGCCCACCTGACTTACACAACAGGTGTGCCTGCGTTCATTTCTAGAGTGCTCCTAGGAACGGAACTCTTTTCGCCGCAGATGTTCTCACCATTTATTGAAGGAGTGACCTTGTTCGCCGAATCCTCTAATTACTTCTCCGAGGGAAGATTGAACAACCCATTGTGGGGGAAAGAGATGACATATCAGAATATGAAGGCCGACTCCTTCGCTGGCCTGGACTATGCTCTGTCCGTATCGCGTGAGGACTACCGCGGAGGAGCTCTCTATTACAACTACATTGCCAGTTTCTATGATTATCTCGTCAGAAGGTTCGGAATAGAATCTGTGAAGGAGTTTCACAAAGAAGTTTCGGGGAGAATGCCTGTAATAGGGGTAATCAACGCCTCAAGAATCGCATTTGACGAAACACTAGACGTGCTTTATAGTGACTGGAAAGAAGAAGTGGGATCTGAAGCCGCAGACTACGGAACATTGAACGAAGTCAAGACGATCAAGAATGGACAGATACTTGACATGACCAAGACGGAAAACGGCGTCATTTTCTCTTATTCTGTTTTTGGAGAAGCAAGTTCATGGAATGGGGCAGTTGAAAGAGGAATTGAAGAGTATGTTGATGGAGGTTTTTCTAGAAGACTCTCTGACTTTGGAGCAATTACCCTTAAATGGCGCGAAGGCAACATCTACCTGATGACTTCAGTCACTGAGAGAAGTACAACTTTTAGAGAGATCTGGTCGTACAGACCTCCTCTCTCAGTTAGGCTTCTGGACAAGGGCATGGTAACTGCCTTTGATATCTACAATGGAAGACTGATAAAAGCGCTTTATGACACGAAGACGGGATTTTCAACAATCTACTTCGAAGAAATGCAGCTAACAACAATCCCGTGGTTGATCAAGGACATAATAGCACTCGAAGACGGTAGTTTGATAATGCTCCTCTCGAAGGACGGTATCAACGGAGCGATCGCTAAATTTACCGAAGGTGAATTCAAGATCATTCTACAAGATCCATACCTCAAAGGAAGGGGTATCGACTATAACAATGGGCAAATAATCTTTACCTCCTCCTACGAAGAGGGGTTCATGGATGCCTTTTCCGTAGATGTTGAATCAGGTGAGGTTTTCAGACTTACCGAGGGAGCCAATCTCGAAAAGGCCGTCGTGCTCGATTCTACTGTATATGGATTTGGACATTCCAGACAAGAGAAAGGAATGTCGATATTTACCTTTGATCTACAGAGTAGCCCATACGTTGTCAAAGAAGTTGAACCCGACGACTTCGACCCTGCAGCGGCGGACTACACAGAAGGCAATTATCTTAAGAAAACCTTCCTTCACTTCTTGAATCCAATCCTGAGAGCGCCTCTTGTATCGTACGATGGCGAGCACTTTTCTTTGGGCTTTTTAACTCTTCACCTGTCCCATGATTCCAACCACTCTATGACGCTAATGCCATCGTTCACATTCGGAACCAATAAACTCTCTTTAACTGCCGAGTACAGTGGGCAGGTATTTGAAGGGGTCAATGCAATTCTTACTGTCAATCTGGGCGTTCCCGAAGCTCCTATTGCAAGCGCCGGCCTCTCTTCTGAGCTCTTCCAGTTGCCTCTCAATCCTTCCACAAGATTCAGATCGCATGCTTACATTGGACTGGACACATCGGGTGGAATAACAACTTCCGTCCCGTTGAGTCTAAACGGAAATCTCTTCTCGATTTCCCTAGAACCGGGCGTAAGAGTCTCAAATGGAAAGATAACACCGTTGCTTGCTCTTGATGCAACATTCTCTCCAACCTTGGGAACGTCTGTCGGTCTTGGAGTGGGTTTCTACGAAGACTTCTATTGGTATATCAATGGAGCCCAACTACTATATCGGATCAACTGGGGATGGAGTCCACTCTTCTTTCTGAAAGAGATGGGAGTCGGAATTGAGGTAAATGGATCAAACACTAATCTAGATCATTCTGCTATGTATCTATTTGTAAATGTCGGTTCAACTATCGGTCTCGGAGATCTTTTCCCAAAGATTGGCATTCAATACAGCAATTCTCGATTGGGACTCTACTTAGGATTAGAGACCAGGCCCTGAAAGAGGTTTCGCGCTTCAGTCAGGACTTTGCATTAAGAGTAATCAAAGAGGGGGGATACTTCCCCTCTTCTTCATGTAGGTGTCTCTAACATTCTCATAGAAACTTGCATGCACCTGTTTTCCACAATACCCACAACCTTTGTTGGAAACGAAGAACCTGAAACATTTTTATTCAGGAGCACTGTATCTGTACCGTTGACCGAGATCTCATGTAGTCACAAATCAGAAGTGAATGAAGCAAGAGAAGCGTGGGCCAAAGAGCTAGTTACACCCTGGCATTTTATTCGTAAAACTGAATCTTTCGATGATGGGGATTCAAAATCATTATGTTATCCTACTTGTTAAAGGAACTTAAAACTTGCCCGCCAGTCGACTTTGCTTAAACCACAACAACCGTATGAGGTATAATGCTGTTATCGGAGATAACAAAGAGAAAGGGGGAAACAACATGAAGACTATTGAGTACTCGGCTTTTCTTATAAGTGATTCAGGCTCAGTGTTTATTGAAGAATCAAAGCATGACGGAATAACTTTCACATTTCCTTCCGATCCAGTCTTTGCCAAATACAGAGACCGATTAATGGCCGTTATCGAAGTGAAAATGGAAGCTTCGAGATTCTCTCTAACCAAGAGCAAGCTGGACTTCAGTTCAGTTAAACTACATGGAATCAAAGTCGTAGGCGACAAACTTTACGAAGACTCGGTATCGCTCTGGGCATTCGAATCGAGAACTTTAGGCAAGACTATTAGAGTCGTATCGGACAACGAGGCATCGATGATTCCCGCAAAGAGAGATACAGATTACGTGGTTCCAATTATTGTTAACACAATAGAGTTTTCTTCAAAGGAAGAGCATTTGGGAAGATTTGTCTTTCCGCTACCTGACGAATGGTTTGTTCTTTCTGGAGTTTTCTTCGGACAAGACGGCGCAAAGATCCGCAAGGAGAACTCAAAGGTTTGTTTAGATTCATTCAGTACGGAGATTATTGTTGATGAATTGAAAAAGCACAGAGTCTTCAACGACAACTTGTGGGATCTTTATCAGCTGTACAAGTCTCTAGAGAGTTTTGAAACTAAGAATGAATCGCTGCCTGAACCGCTCGGTGAGGAAATATCAGTATCCTCTCTGGATCTGGAAGAAAGCATTCCAGAATCTGCAGACCTGTATCTGGCCGGGGATCGAAAGACTACCGACTCTCTCCATCGTGAAGTCGTGGTTCAATCAAGTATAGAGAAGGTCGGAACCTTCAGCAAGAAGAAGGGAGTTGTTCTGAGGATAAAAAATAATTCAGACCTTGGGACTGTTAAGGGAGTCCATATATCCTTCAGACTGCTTGATCCTATGGGCAAGGAGCTTTACGTTGCTGAGAAGGAGCTAGAGGGCCTAAGCGTAGGACCCGGGGAAGCAAAAAAGCATGATTTCACCGACTTTCCGGAATTTGCTGATCATCAGCTGGAAAGAGTGGCGATTAATCTGATAAGTATTTCGTGGAGTAACGGTCTAGAGACCTTCACTTCTGCTGAAAAATAGACAGATTTCTGAACTGTCTGTGTTCGGCCGCCTTCACTATTTCCATGATCCTCACGGCCTTCTTGTCGTGAGGGTTTGGTTTTTCTCCGGCTTCTATCTTTATGAGTGCCTCATCAAGCTCAGTAAAAGACATCCCAAAAGCAGTCTCATCGGTAACACCAGGAATAAGGTCAGGACTCGGCGGCTTCTCTATGATCCTCTCCGGAATTCCCAATTCTCTAGCAAGGCTAATGACCTCAGTTTTGAACAGATGCTTGATTGGCTCAATGTCGCTTGAATCATCTCCCCACTTCACATAAAGTCCGCAAAGCCATTCGGTCTTGTTTGTCGTGCCAAGTACAGCGTAACCCCTTTTCTCAGCTTCCAGATACAACGAAACCATCCTGACTCTGTGCTTAGCTCTATAGAAAGCCAGTCCCCTTTTGAATTCTTCACTGCCCCTGTCGGCCAGGTCGTCAAGGAAAGGGTCTGAAGAAAGCTGCTGCCACTTATCCCTTACATACCTTTCCTTAACCGACTGAGGTATTAAAAGCGCCGGCGGTTGGAGTCTATAGCAACCAACAGCACGGAGAATCGAACTTATGTTCTTGACTTTGAAGTCTATTCCCAGGAAGTGCGCTACGAGCTTCGAATCCTCCAGGGTATCCTTCGAAGAGTCGCGTTCGGGCATGAGAAGGCCAAATACGTTTCTATTACCTAGGGCGTCTACGGCTAGCTTACCTACCACCGCGGAGTCTATTCCTCCGCTTATTCCTATCACAGCCCCTCGATAGCCCCACTTCAGAACAGTGCTTCTTATAAAATCGACAATTTCTCGCATACGATCACCAATAAGATTATACTAGACTAATCCTCCGTTCTTGAAAACTGAATATTCAACTCAAAGAACCCATTGGGAAGTCTGACATCGAATGTTTGCTGCAGAATATAATCGAAGAAATTTCAGTTGCCGGAAATGCTAGACTTATACGTTAAGGTAATCTCATGTTTAAGGAGGAGGAGAGAAAAATGAGAAAAATCATGTTTCTTCTTGTATCAATACTAATCGCTGGGACCGTCCTGGCATCGAACCCTCTTAACCTTTATGGAAGGGATGCAGAGGGAAGAAATGGAGTTGTTGCGGCCGCAAAACCCGAAGCCTCAGAAGTAGGCGTTAGAATTCTCGAGATGGGAGGGAATGCGGTAGACGCTGCGATAGCTGCGGCATTTGCGATAGGTGTTCTGGAACCTAATGCTTCTGGAATTGGCGGCGGAGGATTCATGATAATTAAGCTGGCCGATATGGACGAAGCAGTAGTTATTGATTTCAGAGAAACTGCACCGAACGCTACAAGCCCCACTTTTTTCAATCTTGACGAGAATAATCGCCCAGTAAACTATGAGAGCGTCATCGGAGGAAAGGCCGTCGGGGTTCCGGGTGAAGTCGCCGGCCTGTTGTACGCTCTTGAAAACTACGGAACGCTCTCTCGAGAAGAAGTAATTAAGCCAGCCATAGACTGGGCCGAGAAGGGAATCCCTGTAACAGTTAACCTTTTTTCAATTATTAGCGATAACTACGAGAAGATAATGATGATGGAAAATGGCGTAGACCTCTATTTGAAGTATGGAGGTATTCCTTATGAAGTGGGTGAGACTATTGTACTAAAGGACTTGGCCGATACGCTAAGATCTATCGTAGAGAACGGGAAAGATGCGATATATTCTGGGGAAATTGCCGAGAAGATTGTGGCCGAAGTTCAGAAACGCGGCGGAGTAATGACAATGGATGATCTTGCAAATTATGAAGTGAAGGTTCGAAAACCAGTTGTTGGCACGTATCGAGGTTACACTATTCTGTCAGTTCCACCTGCCAGCTCTGGAGGAACTCATGTGATTGAACTCCTAAATATTATGGAAAATTTCGATGTCGGATCGATGGGAGACAACACTGCCGAGACGATCCACATCTGGTCGGAGGCAATGAAACTGATTTTTGCAGATAGATCAAAATACATGGCAGATACTGACTTTGTAGATGTTCCTCTCGAGGGACTAACTTCGAAAGATTATGCTAGGATCCTTGCTGAGAAAATCGATAAGCGCATTCCACTTGATTCCGTCGAACCCGGTGACCCCTGGAAGTTCGAAAGCGGAAGCACTACTCATCTTTCTGTTATGGACAGAGAAGGAAACATGGTTGCTATTACAAAATCCATAAATTACTTCTTTGGTTCCGGCGTTGTTGTACCGACAACAGGAATTATTCTCAATAATCACATGGACGACTTCGTAAAAACCCCCGGCTCAGCAAACTCAGTCGAACCCGGGAAAAGGCCTCTCAGCAGCATGAGTCCTACACTCGTTCTTGATCCTGAAGGTGAACCATATATGGCTATCGGCGCGCCAGGAGGTACACGGATTATCACTACTGTGGCTCAAACGATAAGCAACATCATTGACCACGGAATGACTGTACAGCAAGCAATTCTCGCACCCAGAGTATTTAGGACACAGACTGGCCCGATGACCATAGAAGGAAGGATATCAATTAACGCTTACAATAGGCTAATCGAAATGGGACATGACATAACTGTAAGAAACGACTATGATCCCTACTTCGGTGGGGTTCATGCCGTCTTGTTCAACAGAGATATTGGAATACTATTTGGAGGAGCCGATCCCAGAAGAGACGGGCAGGCTGTCGCTTATTGAGATGATGTTTTGGAGTTCCCCGAAGCTCAATCGAAAGCAATGCAGAGTCTAATTTTAATAATGGTGTTGGTGAGTAGATCAAAACGAACCGCTTATTAAGAGTGTTTTGGACTTTGCTTTTGGAATTAAACCAGATTATAATCTTTTTATAACGTCATGGGTAGAGGGGGGTGAGTGGTGTGTGGAAAGAGTTCAAGAAGTTTATCAGTCGCGGCAGCGTCATTGATCTTGCTGTTGGTATCATAATCGGTGGTGCGTTTCAAGTAATTGTGAGATCTCTTGTAGACGACATACTGATGCCAATTCTCGGTCTATTCACAGGCGGCATTGATTTAAGCAACCTATTCATAAACATATCAGGGGAATCTTATGCAACACTCGCAGAGGCAAAAGCGGCCGGTGCAGCAACTATAAACATCGGTCTTTTCATCAACGCGATTATTAATTTCATTATTCTCGCTTTTGTGATCTTCTTGATTATAAGAGCAATCAACAAAATGCGGGACAGACTGAAGAAAGAAGAGGCTCCGGCTGCACCAACAACCAAGACCTGTCCTTTCTGTCACACATCGATTCCTATCGATGCAGTGAGGTGTCCTAACTGTACATCTGAACTTGGAAAGAAAACTTGAGATAATAACAAGCAAAAAGCGGCCTAGCGGCCGCTTTTTTTGTTTGCGTGTTTCCATTCGTGGTTGTTATCTAAATCGATTTGTCAAAGGAATACAATGCTTCAGAGATGATGGTACAATCTTTCTATCTAGATCCGGAGGTTCAGATGCTGCTTAGGAAATTTTTCGCGCTTTTGATTACGCTTTTTATTGTTCTTTGTTTTTCGCTAACGGGATGCATCAAACCCGAGGTTTATTACTCTCTTTCAGGTCAGGTCATTTTTTACTTTCCAGAAACTTCAGCAATCGATAATTTTCAAAGAACCGCGGCATATTCTCCCACGTTTTCCACTAAAGACATTGAGCAGGGTTTCCTGAGTAATCAATTCGTTGTCCTATTTGATAGAGGGTTTAATTCAGGAATAATCTCTGGCGTTTCTGGAGTAGAGATCCTTGATGAGTTCTATTCAAGAGACGGGTCTCTTGGCTATGCAGTTGTGAAAACAAACGATCCATCTTCGTTGTATGGCATTGAAGGAGTTAAATCAATCGAGCCGGAAAAGATTTTCACTCTTCAATCCGAGGAGAGTGTCCCCAACGATCCGTTGTATCCTTATCAGTGGAACTACCCGATGATTCAGATGCCTCAAGCCTGGACAATTGCAAGGGGATCGTCAACGGTTGTTGTAGCTGTTATTGACTCGGGCGCTAGGCTGGATCATCCGGATTTAGAAGGTGTCTTTCTTCCGGGATACGATCTAATAAACGGTGATGATGACCCTACAGATTATGATCCCGTTAGATCCCACGGAACCCATGTCATAGGTACGATTGCTGCGAAAACGAATAATTCTTTGGGTGTTTCTGGGATTACATGGGGAGAGTATTGCACAATCATTCCAATCAAAATTTTCGAAGCAGGAAAAACCACCGATGACATACTCGCTAGTAGCATCATTTTTGCGGTTGATCACGGAGCAAAGATTATAAACATGAGCCTTGCGGGGCCGGACTCTCCGGTTGTTGCAGCAGCCATCCAATACGCATCGGAAAATGAAGTCTTGATGATAGCTGCCTCAGGCAATTACTATTCCTCAAGGCCGTATTATCCGGCCTCCTACGAAGAAGTACTATCAGTAGGCGCAGTCGACAATACGATGCAAAGGGCAAGCTACTCGAACTACGGAGAACATCTTGACTTTGTCGCTCCGGGAGGTTCGTCATCCCCACAGATATTGAGCACGGGATACTCGTTTGGCGAGGGAAACACTTATTCCGCTATGTATGGCACTTCGATGGCGGCGCCACATGTAACGGGGCTTGCGGCTCTCTTGATGGCACAAGGTTACGCAGGCAGAGATTCTTCTGGCGAAGAGATTATCAGGAAGATCCTTCGGGGAACGGCCCTTGATCTGGGAGATCCGGGATGGGATCAGTACTATGGATACGGCCTTATTCAGGCATTCGATGCTCTAAATTTCGACGAAGAGCGGAGACCTCTCTTGGTCCAAATCCTCTCCACTTCGGGCCAGGTTCTGAAGGAAGCCGAAGTTGAGGCAGACGGTTCATTTCACGTAAGCGGGCTCACGGAAAATTACATCAAAATAAGGATCTGGAGAGATTTCAATGGAAACAAAGAGATCGACAAAGGCGACCTCCTGGGCTATTACGGTTTCTCTAGCTCCAGTGCAACTACAACCTGGCACCCGGAAATTGAGAACGCCGTGACTCTATCTTTTTTCAGCAGCGGGCATAATGAGCTCGAGACTCCGGTCCAGTTCTTTCCGGTCAACGAATCGTCCGGTTATTAGAATCTGAAAGGGCTCCTCTGAAGGAGCCCTCTCAGATTTATCAGACCTATGTAAGTTCTTTTGCAACCACCCTTACCGGTGTAGAATTTCCCAGGTTATCAGAGACCGGGCAACGGTCCTCCACAGCCTCGACCCATCTTTTGAGTGTCTCTTCATCTGCGTCGGTGTCAACCTTCATCTCTGCGGTTATTTCCTTGTAACCCGCTCTGTCTTCATACGATTTGCCAAACAATCTGGCCGGGTTCAGCGGGCCATAAACATCGATCTCCAGCTTGTCTATTTGAAAGCCCATCTCATTTGCTACAAGATGTCCGACTACATTCAAACAACCGGCCAACGCGGCCAAAACATACTCGACAGGATTGGCACCCTTATCGTCACCACCGAGATTTGGTGGCTCATCAACTATCATAGTAAAATTCCTTGCCTTTACGGCAACTCGCGTCGGACTTTCCGAAACTGCTCTCACTCTGAAATTCGCATCTGGCATACAAATACCTCCTAAATTGTTATATCTTTCACATATATTCTAACAGCATGGAGATTCTTCTCAGTTAAGCCGATATAAATTATCAGTTAAATACCCGCAATAATGGCGGACCAAGTCTGCAGAAAGTCAATGAACAGAAGTCCTTTGTCATTTACCTACTGGTTCTGAGTTCATAAACTGAAGTATTGATATCGCACGATTTGGTACGGATGGACAGATCGTCGTCTGAAGTGAGAACCATGAAGAAAACCGAAGCTGTAAGAAAAACCTCCTTCACAAGTCAAAAAACTCTGCTTGAAGACAGATCTTAGGCCAAGATCCTACTGCAAACGTGACATCGAGAAGCGTTGAATTCACGGAAAACTCTTCATCTACCGGTGTTCGCTGCGATTCACTTCTTTCTTATCTTGTATCCGTCTCTTTCGTCCAGAACTTCATACCCCTTTTCGGAAATCAGTTTCCTCAGTTCATCTGCTTTCTTCCAGTCCTTGCCCCTTCGAGCCTGATCTCTCTGCTTTGCAAGCTCTTCTACTTCTTCGGGAATTACCTCAGTTTCGATTTCGGAAAGACCTAGTCCAAGAACTCTGTCAAATTCGTTGATCAATGAGAGCTTTTCGCCAGGACAAAGATCCTCGCTGTCTACTACCTTCCACAAAACAGCGAGTGCCCTGGGTGTATTCAGATCGTCGTTTATTGCTTCATGAAATTCATTCAGAAGCACTGAATTGAGTTTACTAACAGGTGCTTCTGATCCCTTCAGTTCTCCTATCTTAGTGGCAAGCCTCTTCATGGCGCTTTTCGCTCCATCGAGAGCCTCGAGTGTGAAAGCCAACTGCTTCTTATAGTGAGCTCCCAGAAGGTAGTATCGATACTCTGCAGGATCATAACCCTTGTCGATCAGCGTCTGCAAAGTAATGAAGTTGCCCAAGGATTTGGACATCTTCTCCCCCTCGCCGATGACGAGGAATTCAGAATGGAGCCAGTAATTAACCCATTCATGACCGAAAGCGGCCTCGCTCTGGGCAATCTCGTTTGTGTGATGAATTGGAATATGGTCTATGCCGCCCGTATGGATGTCGAATCTTTCACCGAGGTACTTCGAAGACATCGCAGAACACTCGATATGCCATCCCGGAAAACCTCTGCCCCACGGAGAGTCCCACTGCATTGCATGGCTATCGTACTTGTATCGGGTGAACCACAGGACGAAATCAAAGGGGTTCCTTTTATAGGGATCGCTTTCCACTCTAGAACGCATCTTGTCCTCGTCAAGCTTAAGCCTTGCCAGCTTTCCATAGTCCGGCAGTTTCGAAGTGTCGAAATATACGTTTCCACCAGCGACATATGTGTATCCGTTAGATTCTATCTTGCGTATCATGTCAATCATGTCGTCGACGTGCCTGGTTGCCCTGCATGTTACAGTTGGGAAGATGATGCGCAATCTCTTCAGATCGTCGAAGAAAGCCTTGGTATAGAAGTCCACTATCTCCCAGACGGTTTTCCCCTCGCGTCTTGCACCGGCTTCCATCTTGTCCTCGCCTTCATCCTCGTCTCCGGTCAAGTGGCCCACATCAGTAATATTCATGACATGATTGACCTTGTACCCGTTGAAAAGAAACATCCTTTTGAGGGTGTCGGCAAAGACGTACGCCCTTAGGTTACCAATGTGAGCGAAGTTATAAACAGTGAGTCCACAAGTATATATGCCCACCTCGCCTTCCCTTAGCGGCTTGAAGACTTCCTTTCTTCGTGACATCGTGTTCGTGAGTAGTATTTCCATTCTCTGCCTTCCCTCCTTCCCCAAAACCGGGCTATATGTTCAATATAAGATCGTTCCTGGTTTTCATCTCTTCAGTTTTCGGCCCATATGAGATATAGTCAATCTCGACACCCGTTTCTCTTTCGATAAAAGTCATGTACTTCAGGAAGTTTATGTGATCAGTAACGGGCCATCCACTAACAGTTTCGTAAATTGGCTTTGCTCTGAAAAAATCATACGAAGTAGAAGGCAATTCCTTTACGACTCCATCGACATCATACGCCACACAGATTTTCACTTCATCCAGTCCGTTCAGTACGTCTCCTTTCGTAATAACGAGGCCCGTTAGACCAGACCTGATTTTTGCATACCTAAGAGCGGGAAGATCCAGCCAGCCTATCCTTCGCGCTCTACCAGTTGTTGCACCGAATTCCTTTCCTCTTTCGCGCAGAAGCTCACCTACCCCGGAGGACTCTTCTGTCGGAAAGGGGCCGGCTCCTACTCGAGTCGTGTAAGCTTTGAGAACCCCGTAGACACCGTCTAGTTCAAAAGTAGAAAAACCTACCGAGGATACCCCGTGAGCCATACACGCCCCCGATGTCACAAAGGGATATGTGCCAAAATCCAGGTCCAGAAGAACACCCTGAGCTCCTTCAAACAAGACGGAAGTACTCCTGAAGACTCTATACATATCTACCGCACTTGTGAAATTGACGCTGAGCCTTTCAAGCTCAGCTCTAAAACCTTGCAGATAGACCAACATTTCCTCTATAGAGACAGCGAAATCCCTGTTATACTTGCTCCGCTTCATGTGATATATCGCTTCGAGTCTTTCTCTCAAGAGTGCCTCGTCAAAGAGGACGAAGAGCTTCAGCCCCTCTCTCGATGCCTTGTCGGTATAAGCGGGTCCTATCCCTCTTCCCGTTGTGCCGATCGGTACCTTGCGCATCTTCTCAAGCAACAGGTCTTCCTCTTTGTGCCAGGGAAGAACGATGAAGGCTTCGGGATCAAGATAGAATCTACTGGAGATGCCCGGGAAATCTCTTTCCAGGATTTTCAGTTCCTCAATCAACTGCCCGACATCTATTACCATCCCTGCACCAAGAAAGCCCTTTGAATCAATCACGGGATTTATCGAGGGCAAAAGATGATTCACATACTTTTTATCCCCAACATAGATCGTATGACCGGCATTTGCGCCACCGGAAAACCTTACTATCCACTCAAAATCCCTGGAAAAGTAATTGACAACCTTTCCTTTTCCTTCATCGCCCCATTGGGCTCCAACAACGGCCAGTTTCTTCACTCGGTCAACCTCCATTAAGAACTCTCTCAAATACGCAATTAACGTTTCTCAAAAAATAATCAGGATTGAAAAGTCTTCCAATCTCTTCTGAATTCATGAGCCCTGTGATCACTTGATTAGTAAGAACCAACTGTTTGAAATCAAGATTGCCGTTCCAGCAATCCATTGACAACTCCTGTACCAACCGGTAAGCTTCCTCTCTCGACATACCTTTCTCAATCAAGGCCAACATGACCCTCTGGGAGAAAACAAGGTTTCTGGAGGCCTTGAAGTTTTCTCTCATTCTTTCGGGATAGATAACAAGATTGCTCACAAGATAAACAGACTTCTCAGCCATATAGTACAGAAGCATTGTCGCATCCGGCAGAACTACTCTCTCTACACTGGAATGGGAGATGTCCCTTTCATGCCAAAGGGCGATATCTTCTAGTGAAGCACCTGCGTAACTTCTTATCAAACGCGCCATACCGGTGAGCCTTTCACATATAATGGGATTCTTTTTGTGAGGCATAGCGGAAGAACCTCTCTGCCCCTTCTTAAATGGCTCTTGAACTTCCAGGACCTCTGTTCTCTGGAGATGCCTGAACTCCACAGCCATTCTCTCTATTGAAGAGGCCGTAATTGCCAGCGCCGAAAGAAACTCGGCGTGTATATCCCTCGGGATGATCTGGGAGGAAACAGCGGTCGGCCTCAGACCGAGCTCGCCCAGAGCAATACTCTCGATCTCCGGCAAAATATTAGCGTAGTTTCCAACGGCTCCACTCAGTTTCCCAACTGAGCAACCATCTATAGCTACGTTCAAGCGAAGGATTGCCCTCTCTATTTCAACAAAGAACGATAGAAACTTCAGCCCAAACGAAGTGGGTTCAGCATGTATGCCGTGAGTCCTACCCATACATACTACATCTTTATAGGCAACTGCTTTTTCTTTCAGTGCTCTCGAGAGCTGTTCCAGAGACCCGACAATAAGGCGCCCGGACTCTCTAACGGCAAGCGAAAGGGCAGTGTCCACAACATCGGATGATGTTAATCCAAGATGGAAATAACGGGCTTCATCCCCCATTCCCTGTGTCACGAACTTTATGAAAGCAATGACATCGTGATCTACTTGCTTTTCAATTTCGGCAATCGCTTCCAAATCAATTCTTGCTGCGGACTTCATCTTTTCAAGTGTTCCTTGAGGTATTCGGCCTGTCTTCTCATAGGCAGCAACGACGGCCAGTTCCACTTCGAGCCATCTTTTGTACTGGGCTTCCAGTTCCCAAAGTTCTTTCAGGGGGGAAAGCGCATATCTCTCTATCATAGTCTACCTCCCATCCAACAGATAATAGTTTACATCAAACCATCTGCCATTGTTTTTCATATGTGTCATTCAAACCAAAAAGCTTGCGGTCAAATCGATGCAGATATGAAGAAAATCGCGAACCGCGTCCGTCTGGCTTCTACCAGGATTTGACAAAA